>JAOZKX010000446.1 GCA_029935135.1 Desulfocapsa sp. | reverse complement strand
CTCAAGAGAATTTTCAAGAACTTTACCCAAAACCCAACATTCTCATAATTTCAAGACACCTATCTATTCTCTGCCCCATATGGTAGAATTGTAATAATTTACAGTGCTTTGGCTGTTACGAACCACACTGCTCACTCTAACTCTGGTAACCAAGAAAGAAGCCAGGACTCAATTCAGTACCCCCTTGAGGGGTATAGGCACCTTCAGCAAATTCTTTCCCTAAACACGAGATAAGCGTGGACTTCAAAAGAATTTATAAGGTACTCACCGGGAGGTTCTATGGAAGGAATGGAATTTATGATCAAACGGGCAGAATACCGTAAAGAAAGCGAAGCACACCTCTTTAGCAAAACGCTTCAATGGGCAAAAGAAGAAAAGGACGATATCATTATTGAAATTATCGAACGGGCCTTTAATGATAACAGTGCAGAAAACTGGCTAACGATCCACCCAACCAGCTCCTTTACCGGTCTCACCGGACACTATATGGAGATTATTGCCGACGAAAAAGAACTCAATGGCAACGAGCGTCGCCTTCTCAATAAAAAGCTTGGCGAATACAGTAAACGATTGCTCTCTTAGCCCTTTCCCAGCCGCTCTCTCAACTCCACCGCCGCTTTCATCATCCGGAAAAGCTCTCTGTAATGGGCTTTATTATGGGTGACAACATATTGCTGAATAACAGTCCTGATTTCACCTTCTTTCAAACCTGGATACTCATCAACCAACTGCTCGATATAGTCCGAATGCCAATTGAGTTCAAAAGGAACCTGCCTGACAAGATACTCCTTCTTTGCCTCCATGGCCTCATTGATAAGGGTGTCACGCATCCGTTCTGCTGCATGATGCTGTTTCTTCGTATGCAGGTTGGAACCTTTTCTCTTGGTCACGAAAAGATACATCTCCTCAAGTGGGCCCTGACGCATTAATTTAGCAAGATACTTGATCTGCCGTTTTTTAGAGCCTGCTTTTAGTCCGCGTGTTGCAATAATCTCTTCATTGATTACAGGCCCACCGGGAAAGGTCTTCAAATCCCTATCAGAAAGATTTGAGACTTCCCTGGCCAACTCTTCAACCTGTTTATAGATACGTTTTTTTTCCGATCTGCTTAATAATTCAGCCATAGCTTATACTGCCCATTGATTGTTTTTTTTATTACGGTTTTCCTGGAACATTACATAAATGTGAGTTTATTAAAACCACCCTCTTCAAACCAGGGCCTGCCCGCATGAAACCCTATCAGCTCAAACAGCAGCACTTCCAGTATGAGATAAACCTTTGTATTTTTTCTGATGCATGCAGTAAGTGTCTCACCATGATGTCCCATGGCAGCATGCAGATGAATGCGAGGTTCCTCCCCATCCATATATATGGAACCATTACCAACAACTTCCCGTGCCCCGTCGACTTCACACCAGACAGGATCCGGCGGCATAACAGGTTTTTTTGGTCCGGTAACAACAGTAGCATGCCTCACTCCACCAAGAATCTGGAACCATGCATTGGCGATATCCTCATCCAGCACAATTGTCTTCAGCCCCTCAAGGATATCATCTCCATCATCAAAACGGATAGTAAGCACCCGACCGATAGATCCTGTTCTATATTCCATATCGTTCCTGTTTTTCTCTAAATTAGCCTATGCCCTGTCCCTGTTTAAGCAGAATCGGTAAAGCTGTCTGCCGTTTTGCGGTATCGACATTTTTAATTGCCATGGTAAGAGCCTGCCGTGTTCCCACAAAAACTGCAAGCTTTTTGGCACGTGTAAGACCAGTATAAATCAGATTGCGAAAAAGCATTTTAAAGTGCTGCGAAACAATGGGAATGATCACGCAGTCAAATTCACTCCCCTGTGATTTATGAATGGTAATGGCATAGGCAAGCTGCAACTCGCTGATCTGATCACTCTGGTACTCTACTTCACGCCTATCGGAGAAGAATCTGACAACACAGGTCAGGTCAATGGAATGAATGGCAATGATCTGTCCGATATCACCATTATACACGCCAAGATCGTAATTGTTTTTTCTGTGAATCACCCGATCGCCTACCCGAAAGATTCGTTCACCAAGGGTGAGCTGAGCCTTATCTCTTTCCTGCGGATTGACTTTTTGCTGAATTGATTCATTTAATTTGACCGTGCCCAGACTGCCTCTGGTCATGGGTGACAATACCTGAATTTCACATGATTTCCCAAAATATTTTGGAATCCATTCAGTATATAAGCGTAACATCACA
>JAOZKX010000087.1:2591-7550 GCA_029935135.1 Desulfocapsa sp. | reverse complement strand
AGTTTTTTTGTCCAGGCAGGGTCGCAGCTATGGGCTTTACAAATGTTTTCTGCCACTCCTGCCACTCTTTGTTTGTGCCGTCTCCAGCATCAGGGCCAACAGAGACTATCTGCGGCGCATCTTTCATGGCGGCGGCAGTGGTATCGTCAGGTGTCTCATCGGGGGCAGCCATGGCCAGAATCGAGCAGACATCCCCAATCTCCTGCTCCACCAGCCAGGCCGTCAGCTCATCCTGCACATGGATAACCGGGGCTCCATCGTCAAGGGCAGGCAGAAATAGAGGTGGTGCCTTGGAACCTGGAACCAGCACATCTTTTTCAGCCGTTGCCATATCTGCAGGGCGGATACGAACCGCGTTTAAGGTAGCCTCATGAAAACGGGGTAGAACAAGGCCGGCAGGCAGGTTAAACGCCTCATCCTTTTCACCCCAGGCAGCCATCTGCTCCTGCTGCTCTTTGGGCAACAGGCCAAACCATCCGCGTTTGATGGTGTGATCTGCAAAACCTAGTTGTTTCAGCCTGTCCTGTATTTCTTCGTCCTGCTCCAGGTTTTTGCGCCAGCCGATGACCAGGGGGAAACCCTGGTCATGCCAGGGATTAATCTTTTTGGCCGGCAGGAGATCATCCGGGTCGATGCCTGCCTCTGCAAGCTGTTCTGGCGTAAGGTTTTGCTTCAAATGGGCAGACATCTTCGCCTTGCCCTTCTCCCCCTTTTTCAGCGCCTCCTGCGCTTTGCCAAGTGTCTGATCAAGCTTGCTGCCCATTGTGTCCAGAGTTTTACGCATACGGCCAAACATCTCCAGATCAACTTTCACCAGATGACCATGTTTGGCGTGCATCTTCCTGGCCATGGCCTCCTGCTTATCCAATACCTTATAACTGCCACCAATAACCTTATGACCGTTAGCAACCATCTCTTCCGGGCTTCGCTGCATACGGGGGGCCTTGCCCATGGCTCTGAGTTTGGCCAGTTTGATCTGTTTGGGCAGCTGCCGACTCTTTTTCAGGGTATCGGCCACCTTTTTCTTTGCCGCATCAAAGGGGGCCATATCAATATCAACGGCTCGATTCCAGAATTTTTTCTGCTCTTCGTGGTAATGCTCAATGGATTTTTCCGGTTCGGCCATGGTCTCGGCGGCCACATAGATGCGTTCAATATCTCCGTACTCATCATCAAGGACCTCCATGGTACCGCGATAGAAGAGAAGACCGCGGAGAATAGTAGGAAAGAGCCAGACCGTATCCAGTTTGTTATGCACTTCAACAAATTCAGTCTCTGCACCGGGTTCCAGTGATTTTCTATGGGTAATAAAGCAGCGGGGCCGCTGGCCGGGCAGGCGGGACCTGATCAAGGCCTGATCCGGGTGCATATTACTGATCTCCAGCTCCTCCTCACCCTGGAAAAAGCCGGGAATATACTGATCTTCCGGGGCCGTATTAAAAAACTCGGGATTAAAGTCATCGGGAAACCAGGGCCAGCGCTCTTCCAGCCAGTTACCACCGTAGCTGCCGCCTTTTTTCATGCGTTGGGGGCGCATCATATCAAGGGGAGCAAAACCTGCTGGCTGGGGACGATCTTTGGGAGAACCGATAAGTCGATCCGGGGATTCAATATTGGGTAAGGGAACATCCGTATCTATTTCAGCAAAGCCCTTGCCCGAAGGATTGGCTTCATAGCCCGGACCGCCAAAACTATTGCCCCAGGAGATGGGCATCTCCACAAAAGGTTGAGGTGTGGAAGGGATATTACCCGCCTTCCAGCTGCGATTGCCAAAGACCAGCAGCTTTTTTTCAAGATCAGCTATTTTGATTCGGGCCTCAACGGCGGGTAGTCCCTCAGGCCCGTGAGCAAAACAACTGCCGGTGACCAGCAGTTCACCATGGGGCTTAGGAAAGCCCATGTCCGGCATGGTGTCTTTTCCCAGCTGATCGGGCAGATCTGTCCAGAGTTGCTGTTCGGTGAGGATTGCCTCGGGATCACGCAGGTCAAAGTAGACCAGAATGGTGGTGGTCAGGTAGGTCTTGCCCTGCAGGCCGAAGGACTTTAGGGAAAATCCGTATGTTTTTGGTTTGTATGTCTTCATTGTACTACTAAACGGTTACTTCTATCACTTGTTTTTTTTAAAATTTATGTGTAGTGCATGCCATGCTGCTTACATTAAATTCACTTAAAGGAGATCTATTATTTCGCCCATCAAATTTAATTCCTCACAAACTTCATCTCTTAAAACATCTATGCTAGTCTTGCTCTCAGCGATTTGTTGTACATTTCCATCAATTCTTGTCCGCTCTATACCAATCGCTGTCTCATTTGCATAAACAGTTTCAGCTAAATCTAGTATATCCCTTTTATTAATTCCTACTGTTGTTTCAGTTGCCGAAACAGTTTCAGTTAAATCTGTTATCGCCCTGCGGTTAACTCCTACAGTTGTTTCATTTGCATAAACAGTTTCAGCTAGGTCTAGTATATCCCTTTTGTTAGTTGCTATCTTTGTTTCACCACTGCTAATCCTCAAACGCTCTGCATTAATTGAATTATCTATTCCATTCATTCGCGTCTTTTCCGGTGAAAAAGCCATACTCTCTGGAGCTTGATAACTTTCCTCACTTCCCAACACATAATGAAGAGATGCTCCAATAACAGTATCCACAGATGCTCCAAGCACCATTTTACTGTCAAGCACGCCTATCCACTCTGTTGATTCACCAAGAATAACTTCATTTTTCATTTCTGCGCGAAAAGTCAAAGCATCCTCTGTTTCCACTGCTATACCTAGAATATCAGTCGTGCGAGGTTCGGGTGCGGCGGCTCCCGTGGCACCCGTAGCTCCTGTAGCCCCTGTGGTTCCCGTGGTTCCTGTCGCTCCGGTGTCTCCTGTTGCTCCTGTTGCACCTGTAGCCCCTGTGTCTCCCCTATGTCCCTTATGCCCATTATGTGCCTTGTCCTCTGCAGCAGACATTCCCAGCCGAATAGAAGCCCCCTGCCTCGGGCAGTGTAATAAAATATTCTCCGCCCCCTCCTTATCCTCAATATGGATCTTATTGCCACCGGAGGTGGTCAATTTGGACATGGTCTGATCATCCGTTGTTATCTGGGAAGGATGATCAGGGTTGGCAACCACACCGGCAATAAGCGGACGATCCGGATCCCCATCGATAAAAGAGAGCAACACCTCACAGCCCTTATGCAGAGGAAAGTGCATACCATGATCACTTCCTCCATAAGGCTGCATCATTCGTACCCAGGCGGAGGCCTTGCCGCCGCTTCTGCCAGACCTGTCAAAGGGCAGGATCACCTTGTAACGACCATGCTTATCCACCTCGGCATATTTGCCTGAGCCTGCCGCATCAATACGCGCATTAATGGTTCCGTGCAGTCGGGGCCGTTCGGTTATACGCTGGGCCCGAAACTGGACACTGGACTCGATGGCTGTAAAGCTGTTGCGATAGACACTTTCCTGCTCCATGGCTGTCAGATTTTCCCGAATCCCACTGAGCAGATAAGAGACCTGATTGCCCATATGCTCCAGGGCAATGGTGTGGTAACTGCAGTTCATATCCGCACGAAAATGTTTCTCCAGACTAAAGGTATAGCCGGACATCAGATAGGGTACGGTGGACTCACCATGGAACTGCTTTTCCCGGCAGAGAAACTCTTCTGAACGGATCTTTGCCAGTTTATTCCCCTCTTCCGGAGTTCGGAAATGATCGCCGTAAAAATGCATCTCACCATGCCCGCTACTATCTACCTGTGCCGTACCAGTAACTTCCAGAGACGGTTTACGATAGTTATAGTCCTGCATGGTCACCGTCTGCGGGATCTGCTGTCTTCTGCAGATAAATGACTGCACGGATTCATCAAGATGCATGGCTTCTAGTCCTGATACCGGAGCATAGGTCAATGTGCTGCCAAAACCTGACTCTGCATGGGACATCCTGGCATCGGTCATTACCAGTTTTTCACTCTCTCCTGACTGGTCAAAGAAGAAATAGATGCCGTTACGCTCCATCCAGCGGCAGATAAAAGCATAATGGCTTTCACCGTACTGACAACCATATTCCCAGGTAACATAACTTCCCTGCAGACGAAATTCAAAATCCAGCGTACTCAAACCTCCATCCTCCAGGACCTGGCTGATAATATCCCTGGGGGTGCTGTTGAGAAAAGTCTGATTGTGATGGGTTAGGGTCAGGCGCCACAGTTTCGGTACCAGACGCGCACGATAGAGGTAAAACGAACCAACCGCCTGCAGCAGATCAAACTCGGCAATAATTCCATGGAAGGGGACTTTACTCTTGTCCGGGCGATGGATAAAAAAGGATGCCTCTTCCCGTATAAGCGCACCCATATCGATATCGGCACTGTCGGCAACAAGGGTAATATGGAAATCGTAGAGCCGGGAAAGTCCTTCGGAGCCAGTAAAGCTGACGACTCCAAAGGTATCTTTAGCCATCGCCTTGGATTCAAAGGAGAACTTTTTATTCTCTGATAGATAGTTCATACGCATACCTGTACATTTTCTCTTTTCCTATACAATTCACCCACCTGATCAAGAAAGGTGCTCCGTTGCCGTCATTGCCCAGTGCCCCCAACTACCTGCAGGCGTAAAGCAAACTGTCACATCCATATTAGCAGAAGCTACAACATAACAACTTCTCCACTTATCAGGTCATAAAGGGTGTTAATTTGAGTTTTTTCGGTACTGATGGCTGTTTCATTTGCGGTGATCCTCTCTCGCTCTACCCCGATGGCTGTATCGTTTTCAGTGATCCTTTGCCGCTCCACTCCAATAGCTGTATCATTCTCAGTAATCCTTTGCCGCTCTACCCCAATGGCTGTATCGTTATCAGTGATCCTTTGCCGCTCCACTCCAATGGCTGTATCGTTATCGGTGATCCTTTGCCGCTCCACCCCAATGGCTGTATCGTTATCGGTGATCCTTTGCCGTTCCACTCCAAT
>JAOZKX010000087.1:0-2491 GCA_029935135.1 Desulfocapsa sp. | reverse complement strand
GCTCCACCCCAATGGCTGTATCGTTATCGGTGATCCTTTGCCGTTCCACTCCAATAGCAGTACTATTGGTCGATATCTTTGTATCCAATTCGTTCATTCGTGTTTTATCTGGTGTAGTAGACCATTTATCCGGGTACTGAAGTGCGATCTCTCCTCCTAAAACGGACTTGAAATCCAGTCCAAAAATAGCAGTAGCCGATCCTCCTAGAACTGTTTTCGTCTCAATCCCTCCTATCCAATCGGTAGATTCACCAAGAAAGACCTCATTTTTCGCTGCCGCCTGCACATCTACGATTCCATCGGTGGCCAGATGGATACCAAAATGATCCGTATCTTTTTTCATGGTCTTAAATTTCCACTCTGCAGTTTCCGGATCATTATGGGCCCCTATTCTGACAAAAGAGCCCTGCTTCGGACTATGCAGGAGAATTCGTTCCGTCCCTTCCTTATCCTCGATATGGATTTTATTACCACCCGAGGTGGTCAGCTTGGACATGGTCTGATCATCCGTCGTTATCTGAGAGGGATGGTCAGGGTTGGCTACAGTACCGGCAATAAGCGGCCGATCCGGATCCCCATCAATAAAGGAGAGCAGCACCTCACACCCCTTATGCAGAGGGAAATGCATACCATGATCTGCACCACCGTAGGGCTGCATCATCCGTACCCAGGCGGAGGCCTTACCGCCGCTCCTCCCTGAACGATCAAAGGGCAGAATCACCTTATAGCGGCCATGTGCATCCACCTCGGCATATTTTCCAGAACCGGCCGCATCAATGTGTGCATTAATGGTCCCATGCAGTCGAGGCCGTTCGGTTATACGCCGGGCCCGAAACTGCACACTAGACTCAATGGCCGTAAAGCTGTTGCGGTAGACACTCTCCTGCTCCATGGTGGCCAGTTGCTCCCGGATACCACTAAGCAGATAGGAGACCTGATTGCCCATATGCTCCATACTGATGGTATGATAGCTGCAGTTCATGTCCGTACGGAAATGCTTCTGCAGGCTGAAGGTATAGCCAGGCATCAGATAGGGTACGGTGGACTCGCCATGGAACTGTTTTCCCCGGCAGAGCAATTCCTCTGAACGGATCTTTGCCAGCTTATTCCCCTCTTCCGGAGTGCGGAAATGGTCGCCGTAAAAATGCATCTCACCATGCCCCTTGCCACCAACCTGCGCACTGCCTGTAACTTCCAGAGACGGTTTGCGGTAGTTATAATCCTGCATGGTCACCGTCTTCGGGACCTGTTGTCTTCTGCAGACAAAAGACTGTATCGCTTCGTCAAGATGCATTGCCTCAAGACCCGAAACCGGGGCATAGGTCAAGGCACTGCCAAAACTTGAGTCTATATGAGACATTCTGGCATCGGTTATGACCAGCTTTTCACTCCCTCCTGACTGGTCAAAAAAGAAGTAGATCCCATTGCGCTCCATCCAGCGGCAGATAAAATCATAATGGCTTTCACCATACTGACAGGCATATTCCCAGGTAACATAGCTTCCCTGCAGACGAAACTCAAAATCCAGACTGCTCAGTCCACCATCCTGCAGCACCTGACTGATAATTTCTTTTGGGGTGCTACTGAGAAAAATCTGATTATGATGGCTCAGGGTCAATCGCCACAGCTTGGGCACCAGGCGCGCACGGTAGAGATAAAAGGAACCAACCTCCTGCAACAGATCAAACTCGGCAATAATTCCATGAAAGGGCACTTTGCTCTTATCCGGTCGATGAATAAAAAAAGAGGCCTCGTCCTCCAGAATCGCATCCATATCGATATTGGCATTATCTGCAACCAGGGTAATATCGAATTCATAGAGCCGGGAAAGGCCTTCGGAGCCAGTAAAACTGACCACAGCGAAGGTATCTTTCTCGACTGCCTTGGATTCAAAGGAGAATTTCTTGTTTTCTGAAAGATAGTTCATGGGAAAACCTTTCTTTTTTTATGTACCTGATTACCATCAAAACTCAGGCAACTGCTAAATTGAAATTTCTTTTTAGGTAAATGAAATAGCAAATTCACCCTGCTTATCCACATCCAGAGTCACAGCGGATGGCATGGCATCATCGCTCATATGACTGAGAATCTCCCGTGAAAGTTTGGGCAGGACATTGCCGTTTAAAATATATTCAATATTTCTGGCTCCGGTCTCCACCTCTGTACAGCGGGCGGCAATCTGCACAATCACTTCGTCGGTGTAGCTGAGTTCCATCTGATTATTGTGTTGGAGCATCTCCTGCAGGTTGCCAAGTTTTATGGCAACGATATTTTCCATGGCATCCCGATCCAGACTGAAGTAGGGAATCACCGTGGTTCTGGCCAGCAGGGCCGGTTTAAAATACTGGGAAAGCAAAGGACGAACCGCGCCAAGAACAGCCTCTGCAGGCGGAACATCTTCTCCGGCAGTCATCTCCTGGATCACATCGGTACCCAGATTGGAGGTGAGGATGATAATGGTATTGCGGAAACTGATCTCTTTTCCTTCACC
>JAOZKX010000086.1:3448-7566 GCA_029935135.1 Desulfocapsa sp. | reverse complement strand
ATGCAGCAGGCTGTTGCGGAACGGGAAAAAATCTTTCCCGTTCGTTCAAAGTGATCCTGATTGCTTTTGTCATAACAGGCAGTAATGAGCATTCTTGTCAGTTATTCATAAACCCTCCACTTCTAGTGGCGGGCCAGGGAAGGTGTTACCGATCCGGGGTATTCTGAGCTAGATTCGTCCCCAAAGATAGCCCCACCACGGGGTAAATTTGGAGGACAAACCTATGCATGAATGGGAGAGTTTATCCCACGTAAGAGGGGATTGCAAATATCATATGGTAGTAGCACCAAAATATCGGCAAAAAGTACTGTATGGTTAAAAGGAGACCTTGGTGAGATTTTGCCAAAAGGAGTCAATTTATTTGAGGGGTACCTGGGGGCTGATCATGTCCATATGTGTCTAAGGGTTCCCCCCAACACAGTATTGCATTTGTAATAGGATTTTTAGAAGGTAAATGTGCAGTTTGTATACATCGCCAAGCTGGTAATTAGCATGTTACAGGGTTGCATTTTTGGGCTAGAGGTTATTGTGTAAGCACTGTTGGCCTGGATGAAGCAGGGAGGGAGGCAGCTAAAGGGAGCGGCAGATTTTTCCCTGGGGGTCAAGTTTACAGGCCTTTATTTCAAGATCATGATAAAAGGTAAACCAGCTGTTCAGCTGTTGATAGTGGCTGAAATATTTTTCCTTGAGATCGATTACCTCAAGGGGAAAGTTGTCGTAGGCCATGATCCAGAGAGGATTGCTATGGTTGTGGGTTGGGAAGAGGTCAGCGAGGTGGACGGCTGTTTCACCGTCTGAAGTAATCTCCACCAGTTGATGACCCCGGGTGTGTCCACCTGTATATCGTACTATAATTCCAGGAAAGATCTCCTGCTCGCCATCAATGATAGTGAGGCGGCCTTCTTTTTTGAGCAGGGAAAAATTTTCAGGCCAGTATGTGGACTGAGCACGCCTGCATGGATTTTCCACATCCTCCCACTCTTTTCGCTGGATGAAATGCACAGCATCGGGAAAGGCAAGTTCTTCCCGTCCGTCTTTTCCATGCATTACGATACCGCCGGCATGATCAAAGTCACAGTGGGTCAGAATAACGGCATCAATGTCAGCTCTTGCCAGGCCAAGGCTGGCAAGCTGAGGAATAATCGACCAGGGAGAGGTGATTTGAAAGATGGAGAGCTGTTTGGTATTCAGTTTGTTGCCAAGCCCGGTGTCGATAAGAATATTGTGCTCGGGGGTCTGCACCAGCAGTACATCGTTACACATGGGGATACAGTTATTGGCATCAGCCGGGCATTTCTTCTCCCACAAAACCTTTGGTACGGCACCAAACATGGTGCCACCATCCAGTCGGAAGTGGCCGCCGTTTAACCAGTGGAGTTGGAAGTGACCTATCTTCAGGGAGGGAATATTCATAAACTCCGACTGCGAAAGGGTTTCTCAGGCACTAACCCTGGTAACCAGGAAGGAAGCCAGGATAAGTGCCTTGTTGCTGTTTATAACCATTTGACATTATATTACTCTCATATTTCCCTGTTTTTTATTACGACTTTTATGGAGTAAGGCACTAAAATGTTCCAAGAGCCGACCAGAGAACACCGGCTGCAATTGCAGAACCGATAACACCGGCAACATTAGGTGCCATGGCATGCATAAGAAGGAAGTTGCTGGGGTCTTCCTTGAGGCCGATCATATGGACAACCCGTGCCGAATCGGGAACGGCAGAGACTCCGGCAGCACCAAGGAGTGGATTGATTTTTTCTTTTAGAAAAAGGTTCATTAATTTGGCAAAAAGGATACCACCTGTGGTCGCAACCACAAATGAAGCCGCGCCGAGAACAAAGATAAGGATGGACTGGCCGGTTAAAAAGGTCTGTGCCTGCGTGGAGGCCCCAACGGAAAAGCCAAGGAGGATGGTTACAATATCAATCAGTGAATTACGGGCTGTATTTGCCAGTCGCTCGGTGACCATGGATTCTTTAAGCAGATTGCCAAAAAAGAGCATACCCAGCAGGGTCATGGAACCTGGTGCAATAAGGGCGCAGATAAGAAATGCGACAATGGGAAAGATGATTTTTTCTTTTTTTGAGACCTGGCGTGGTGGTGCCATATGAATGCACCGTTCTTTCTTGGTGGTAAAGAGATACATGATTGGTGGCTGGATCACAGGAACGAGAGCCATATATGAGTAAGCAGCTATGGCTATGGGCCCGAGGAGTTCAGGAGCAAGCATGGAGGAGAGAAATATGGCCGTGGGACCATCTGCGCCTCCGATAATGCCAATGGCTCCAGCCTGTTGTGGAGTAAAACCAAGGAAGAGGGAGCCAATAAATGTCAGAAACACACCAACCTGAGCCGCAGCACCAAGAAGAATCAATTTTGGATTTGAGAGCATGGTGGAGAAATCGGTCATGGCCCCGATACCCAGGAAAATAAGAGGTGGGTAAATTCCTTTCATTACTCCCAGGTAGATATAGGAGAAAACAGATCCTTCGGCATACACAGAAAGTGGCATGCCCTCGATGGGCGGGATGTTGCCAACAATCACCCCAAAGCCAATGGGCACCAGGAGCAGAGGTTCATAGTCTTTTGTTACTGCCAGGTAGATAAAAATAACCCCAACAGCAATCATTATGAGATTGATCCATTCCAGGTGAGCTAAACCGGAGTTGTTATAAAAACTTAACAGATCCACGCTATCTCCCTCAGTTGAGAACAATCAGAGTCTGGCCCTGATTGACGACATCGCCTTCTTTGACGAGAATTTCACTGACGGTTCCATCGATTGTGGCAGTGATACTGTTTTCCAGTTTCATGGCTTCCAGTACCAGTAGTTTCTGCCCTGTGCGTACCTGTTCTCCAACACTGACACTGATACTGAGGACCTGGCCAGGAATGGGGGTAAGGATCGTGCCGGCTCCTGCAGCGACCGGTGAGGCAGCTGGCTTTGCCGGGACGGGGGCGGAAGGTGCAGCGGCACTGACCTGGTGTTTTGCCACATTGTCACTGAGCTCAGTGAGATTATCAATGGTGTCAATATAGACAACATGCTGGGTACCGTTTACCTCAGCAAGAACGGCATCCTCTGTGACATCTTTAATGATCACCGTATAGTTGTTGTCGTTGATTTTCAATTTATATTCTTTCATTATCTACTCCAGCTGTTGGCCAGCTTTCGACTGTTGAGTCCATTCATACGCCCTGAAACCAGCCAGGGGGAGTCCATATCACCATGACTCTTCCAGGTAATACGCTCGTCCCCATCGGGGAAGTTGTTGTGCATGTGTAAGGCGGTGGCAATGGCAAGAAGGATCTCCACTTCCTGGTCACTGTTTTGGGGAGTTACAGCTTTTGTCGAGACCGGTTTGGGACTGGTGAGTCGAAGGAGTTTCGGCAGCAGAGTAATGTAGAGGGCAATAATCAATAATCCGCCAAAGACCAGCCCCATCCCCATTAAAGAGAATTGTACGGCATCAAAACCCGGCTGATTGAGATTCTGAAGACCCATTTGTGTAAAAGACATAGTTATCAAAAAGGTATTAGGTTACAGGTGTCGGGAAAACCATTTTACAGTGGAATGTTGCCGTGTTTTTTCATTGGATTGCTGTCCCGTTTGTTTTGTAGCATCCCCAGGGCTTTAACTATGCGAAACCGGGTTCTAGCAGGTTCTATGATATCGTCCACATACCCCCGGCGTGCAGCCACATAAGGATTGGCGACCGCCTCCTGGTATTCGTCTTCTTTTTCCTGCAGATACCTGGCTGGGTCATCAGTTTTTCCCGCCTCTCTGCCATAGAGTACTCCAACAGCCCCTTTGGCACCCATAACGGCTATTTCAGCACAGGGCCAGGCATAGTTGATATCACCCCGCAGGTGTTTGGAGGACATAACGCAGTAGGCACCTCCATACGCCTTACGGGTGATAACCGTAATCTTGGGGATAGTTGCTTCAGCATAGGCGTACAGCATTTTGGCACCGTTGCGGATAACACCGCCATACTCCTGGGTGGTCCCAGGCAGGAATCCTGGAACATCAACAAAGGTGACCACAGGGATATTGAAACAGTCACAGAAACGCACAAAGCGTGCCCCTTTAATAGAAGAGTCAATATCCAGCACTC
>JAOZKX010000086.1:0-3438 GCA_029935135.1 Desulfocapsa sp. | reverse complement strand
TGCAACAATACCTACAACCTTACCGTCATAACGGGCAAATCCTATAATCAGGTTAGGGGCAAAATCTTTTTTGATCTCAAAAAAGTCCCTGTTGTCAATGGTTGAAAGGATGACTTCCTTCATATCATAGGCTTCACTGGCACTTTCCGGGATAACAGCATTCAGTTCTTCTGCGCGTCGTTCGGCAGGATCCTGGCTTGGCAGGACTGGCGGGGTTTCCGCATTGTTCTGGGGCAGAAAAGAGAGGAGTCTTTTGATATATTCCACGCAATCCAGACCCGATTCGGCAGCGTAGTCTGAGACACCGCTGCGGGATGAGTGCATGATAGCACCACCCAGTTCTTCAACGGTAACATCTTCATGGGTTACGGATTTAACAACTTTGGGGCCGGTGAGGAACATATAGGAGTTGTTTTTCACCATGGCAATAAAATCAGTGAGTGCAGGTGAGTAGACGGCGCCGCCTGCACAGGGACCAAAGATGGCAGAGAGCTGGGGAATTACCCCGGAGGCCATAACATTGCGCAGGAATATATCTGAATAGCCGGCCAGGCTCTCGATACCCTCCTGGATTCGTGCTCCGCCTGAGTCGTTCAGGCCGATAATGGGTGCTCCGTTTTTGATGGCAAGATCCATCACTTTACAGATTTTTTCAGCAATAGTTTCAGACAGAGAACCGCCAAGAACCGTAGGGTCCTGGGCATAGACATAGACAAGTCTGCCGTCGACGGTACCGTAGCCGGTGACAACACCGTCTCCTGGAAACACCTTTTTTTCCATACCGAAGTCCTGGCAGCGATGGACCTTAAACATATCAAACTCTTCAAAAGAACCTGGGTCCAGAAGAAGGTCGATTCGTTCACGGGCTGTCATCCTGCCTTTGGCATGGAGTTTATCAATGCGTTCCTGTCCGCCGCCCAGTCGCGCTTCAGCCCGCCGTTTGAAAAGATCGTCAAGAGCGTTGCTCATTGTTTGCCTCCACTACAGAATTCAGTAAGAACGCCATGGCTGGATTTTGGATGGAGAAAGGCAACTTGTTTGCCGCCCGCTCCTGAAATGGGAGCTTCATGGATCAGCTTACAGCCCTCTTTTTTTGCCTGTTGCAGCTGTTCGTCAATATTGTCACTGCGATAGGCCACATGGTGCAGGCCTTCTCCACGACTGGCAAGAAACTTGGCGATGGGGCTATCATCAGAGGTGGGCTCAAGGAGCTCAATATGTGTTTCTCCAAGTACAAAGAAAGCAGTGCGTACTTTTTGGGAGACAACTTCCTCTTCTTTTTCACAACTGAGTCCCAGTACAGATTCATAAAAATTCCGGGCTTCGGCAATGGAATGGACAGCAATACCAAGGTGATCTATTTTTTTTAGCATATTATAGTGTAAAGCAATAAATGAGAAGAGTGGACTCTACTCCCATTCGATGGTTGCTGGAGGTTTGGAGGAGATATCGTAAACGACTCTGTTAACGCCGCGCACCTCATTAATGATTCGACTGGAAATGCTGGCAAGGATATCGTAGGGGAGTTTGGACCAGTCTGCAGTCATGGCATCTTTGGAGTCAACACAGCGAAGGGCGATAACATTTTCATAGGTCCGTCCATCACCCATAACACCAACTGTCTGAATGGGGAGCAGCACTGCAAAGGACTGCCATACTTTCCGGTACCATCCTGATTTCTTCATCTCTTCTAAAACAATAACATCTGCCTGACGCAGGATATCCAGGCGATCCTCACTGACTGCGCCCATAATGCGGATGCCAAGACCTGGCCCGGGAAATGGCTGGCGATAAACAGCTTCTTCGGGCAGTCCCAGTTCCAGTCCAAGGACTCGAACCTCATCCTTGAACAGTTCACGCAGGGGTTCGATAAGGTCGAGTTTCATCACCTCCGGCAGTCCACCCACATTGTGGTGGGATTTTATGGGAGCTTCACCCATAAAGGAGACAGACTCAATGACATCGGGATACAGAGTGCCCTGGGCGAGAAAATTTACTTCGCCGAGCTTAGCGGCTTCTTCTTCAAATATCTTTATAAAGCCAAGGCCGATCCGTTTGCGTTTGATTTCCGGGTCGCGGACATCATCGAGTTCCGAGAGGAAAAAGTCAGTGGCATTAACATCAATAACAGCGAGTTGTGTCTTCTCCCGAAAAAATTTAAGTATGGCTTCACTTTCACCGATGCGCATCAGTCCGTTGTTGACATAGATGCAGGTGAGCTGGTCACCAATGGCACGATGGACAAGGGCGGCCACCACAGAAGAATCAACCCCTCCGGAGAGGGCGCAGATGACCTTGGCTGTTCCAACTTTTTTCTGTACTGCTTTGACAGTGGATTCAATAAAGGAACTCATGGTCCAGCTGGGACTGCATTTACAGAGGCCAAAGATAAAGTTTCGCAGGACATCATTACCGATAAGGGTATGCACTACCTCTGGATGAAACTGGACGGCAACAAAGGATTTGGAGGTGTGGCGCAGGGCAGCAAAGGGTGAGTGATCGCTGGTGGCAGTGGCTTCGAATCCTTCCGGGACCATCTCAATACGATCGCCATGACTCATCCATACCTGGTGATGATTGGCATCATGTGCCAGTCCGGCAAAGATTCCGTCGGTATCTTGAACGGTGAGTTCGGCTTTGCCAAATTCACGTTTGTCAGCCTTTTCAACTTTCCCACCGAGCTGCTGCATCATTAGTTGGGCACCGTAGCAGATGCCAAGAATCGGAATGCCCATCTTAAAAATCGTCGGATCAGAATGGGGAGCGTCATCATCAAAAACAGATCGCGGGCCGCCGGAAAGAATAATACCGGATGGCTGCATCTCCTTGATTTTAGTCAAGGGAGTGGAAAAAGGATGGATTTCACAGTACACCTTCTGTTCGCGAATGCGTCTGGCGATAAGCTGGGTGGTCTGTGAACCAAAGTCCAGGATCAGAATTTTTTCATCGTGAATATTCATAAGAATAGTTTTTCGCTTTTATTTTCTGTTAGTTATGCAGGAACACTTATTACGCAGTGCGGTAATTAGGGGCTTCTTTGGTAATAATGACATCGTGGACATGGGATTCCCGCAGTCCGGATGGGGAAATCTTAACGAATTTGGCTTTTTGCCGTAAATCTTCAATGGTGGCCGCTCCAACATATCCCATGCCGGATCGGAGTCCGCCGAGGAGCTGATAGATAATACTGGAGAGCGGGCCTCGGTAGGGAACCTTTCCTTCAATGCCTTCGGGGACAAGTTTTGACTGGCTGGAAACCTCTGACTGAAAGTAGCGGTCAGAAGAACCTTTGCGCATGGCACCAAGAGAACCCATGCCGCGATAACTTTTATAAGTTCGGCCTTGATAGAGAAAGGTCTCTCCAGGGGTTTCATCGGTCCCCGCAAAAAGTGAGCCGATCATTATGGCATGGGCACCTCCGCCTATGGCCTTGGTCAT
>JAOZKX010000445.1:646-2272 GCA_029935135.1 Desulfocapsa sp. | reverse complement strand
TGCTGATTTAATACTGGACCGCCAGCTGGAAGAGTAAGGCGGGTTCTATTTCACTGTGCGCCCATCAGGGGCGCACAAACAACGAGGAGGATTTTATGTCTACATCAACCACAGCACAACTCACACCGGAATTTGTTACAGCACTGATAACCTGGCAGGAGCAAGGAAGCAGGTCCATCAGTATCGAACTGAACAGAAGCTTTTTGGATAAAGAATCAAGCCTGAAAGTCTGGATCTATGACTACAACTTAACATCCGGTGAATTTGTCAGCTGTCCGGAGGAGATCCCAACGGACAAAGCCCTGTTGTTGAGACAAAAGAAAGATATCGAGGCCAGCCGTCGTCGGCTGAATAAGCAACTCAAAGCACTGGAGGTGTAAGCATGAAAACTTCTCTACCCATCGAAAGAAGCAGCAGGCTTGAAAAACAGATTAACATGGCCCTCAACTATTCAATCTTTCAGCGTACCCGTCATGGCCAGCGGCTGCAGCAGGTTGTTCTGGCTCCTGATTTTGATCGGGATTATCTGGGTATTTCTTCTCTGGCTCAACCGCCCTGTGCCCTCTATTACAGTCTTACTCAAGCCAAAAAAGATGAGCATGACACCGGAACCCGTTTTGGCTTTGATACCGGCCATATTCTGGAATCCTATGTTTTAGATATGCTGCGAATAGGGGAGGGGGATCGCCAGGGCGAGTTGGTGTGGCCTTATTTGCTGGCACCTGGTGGAGTAATCAAAGGCCATTATGACGGACTGGACAGGAATCTGATGCAGGATGGCTCCTGTATTATCGAATGCAAGGCCACGGGCGGATATTCATTTAACAAGAAAGTAACAGAGGGAGCCGATCAGGGGCACATTGAGCAGGCCTTTGCCTACGCAAGCAAGGCAGGGGCATCTTACTTTGCTCTTATCTACTGTAACCGTGAGGCCAAAAAGTCTACCTCGTTTTATACGGTGATGGGTTATCACATCCCAGATATGGAAGCGGCAGAACAGGCAGTCTATCAGCTTTTTGCAGAACGGTTTGATCCGGTTTTGTTGTCTCTGCATCTTGAATTACGGCCAGATCAGCCGCAAAAGCCCAAGTATGAATATGGGCCGCGTGGCTGGCGTTGCCGTCCGGACAAAACCTACTTCGCCAGAGGGAAAAACAATCAACAGGTGGGCTATTGCTCTTATCGACCAGTCTGTCCGGAGGCCAGAGGCTATGCCCTAAAAGTGATCGAGAACGAAGAGGAACGCAAAGCTGCATAAAAATAATTAATGCGCCCAATTTGTGACAAGGTAACGAATTGGGCGCAAGAGGAGGAATCATCATGCTCTTTCAAAAAGCGGAAAGAAGTCAGGCAAAACTGAGACTCTCAATTGACGGCCCCAGCGGATCCGGAAAGACCCATTCAGCGTTGTTGCTGGCCGGTGGCCTGGTTAAAAATGACGGTAAAATCTATCTGATCGACACCGAACGGGATAGTGCAACACTGGAGAGCGGCAAGCCCGGGATCCCTGAATTCTTCCATGCGCCGCTTTCCCCACCATTTACCCCGGCGAGATATCGGGAATATATCGAGGCCGCATCAGAGGAGGGTGCAGAAGTGCTAATCATAGATTCACTTTCCCATGCC
>JAOZKX010000445.1:0-636 GCA_029935135.1 Desulfocapsa sp. | reverse complement strand
AGGCGGAGTGCTGGACATGCATGATAAAGCAGCACGGGCTCAGCGAGGCGGGAACACTTGGGCAGCCTGGCGGGAAGTAACACCGGAGCACAACGCCCTGGTGAATACTATCCTCCAGAGTCCCTGTCATATCATCTGCACCATGCGCACAAAAACAGCGTGGGAGGTTGTAGAGACAGATAAGGGTAAGAAGGCCCCGCAAAAGATCGGTCTCAAACCGGAACAGCGGGAAGGTATGGAATATGAATTTACCGTGGTGCTGGATTTATCCCTCGATGGCCATATCGCTACAGCTTCCAAAGACCGAACCAGCCTTTTTGATGGTCGGCACTTTGTACCGGACAAGAAGACAGGGGAGGAACTGGAAGAATGGCTTTCAACCGGAAAAGATCCGGAAGATATGAGCAGGAATCTGCTTGATGATCTGCTGGCTGCCGCCGAACAGGTCGAACATTCCATTGATCTGGACAACTGGGGAAGGAGACACAAGGTTGAATTTGACAGATTGCTGCCGGATCATCGTAATAGCCTGGTGGCCTATTGTGTAAGCAGAAAAGAAGAGCTGCTGCAGGCGGCATAAAAAATAGAGTAAAGGAGGAAACCATGAAAGTATATGATGTGCTCTATAAGCGTGCT
>JAOZKX010000085.1 GCA_029935135.1 Desulfocapsa sp. | reverse complement strand
CAAAGACTGAACGGAGAAAAGCGGCTACGATATCATCGTCCGCATCTTTACCAAAACTGAGTTCTGCCAGGAAGGCGGGGAGAAAACGGTTACTTGGTTCATCCGCAGTGAGTTCCCATATCTCCTGAAGATTAATTGTTCCCATGAGGGATTGGCGGGTGGCAGCAGTTTCCTGCAGTTCTTTACTGAGAGTTTCCCGGGAAAAATCAATGGAATGCGTTTTCTCAGAACAGTGTACGACCCGGGAGAGAGGCAAGTTCATTTCTCTGCCATTTTGATTGATAAGGCGTAACCGTTTGTCGTGTCCACCGGTCACGAATCCACAGAGAAATTTCCCTCCATCCAGATATTCTATAAGTTTCCCTGTTGCTGTCATGTCTATAAAAAAAATGTAGTCTTGAGTAGACTTTGCTATAGTTTTGATTATGAAATAATATAAAGCCATCACTATAGTGTGAATTTCAATTTTGAGCACCCGTAAATTGTTCCAGAACCATTATTTCCCGTAAATTTGTTGCAGAAAATTATTTCAGAAAACGCTATATCCCGTTAATGTAAGTAAATTACCCCGTTAAGGAGCGTGTGAAGTGAATATTAAGATTACTACAGGCAGTGTAAAACAAGGAGCAGATCGTTGAAAGAAATGGATTTCTTATTTGAAAAGGTTCGTTCCGGTATGGTTGCCATTGTTGGCCCACCCAATGCCGGGAAATCTACCCTTATGAATCATCTTCTCGGACAGAAAATTTCCATTGTCAGCAGTAAACCGCAGACAACCAGAAATCGAATCCTTGGGGTGGTGAATGGTGACGACTATCAGATTGTTCTTCTCGACACCCCTGGACTGCATAAGGCACGTCAGCCATTAAATGTTGAAATGGTACGGATTGCCATGGATAGTTTGAGTGATGTTGATGCTGTCCTCTATCTGATTGATGTGTCCCTTCCTCTTCCCCCTAAACAGGAACAGGAGAAGTCCCAGGAGATGCTTGAACAGATGAAAACTGTTCAGGCACCAGTTATTCTGATTTTAAATAAAGTTGATTTGCTGGAAAAAGAAAAACTTCTGCCCATGATGAAACGCTATTTTGAACTGTATCCCTTTCATGCCGTATTGCCAATATCTGCATTAAATGGTGAGGGGACGGAGTCGGTCTTAGAGGAACTACTGGGGCTTATGCCAATGGGGCCACGATATTTCCCGGAAGATATCCCTACAGACTCCAGTGAGCGTTTTCTAGTTGCTGAAATCGTCAGGGAAAAGGTTTTTATCCAGACCGGTCAGGAAATTCCTTACTCCTGTGCGGTGACCATTGAATCATTTAAGGATGATAGCCTGAAAAAGATGACGACTATTCATGCATCCATTGTCCTGGAGAGGGCCTCTCAGAAAGGGATTGTTATTGGTAAGGGGGGCAGTAAATTGAAATCTATTGGAACTGCTGCAAGAATAGATATTGAAAAATTGATTGGCCAGAAAGTTCTTTTGAAATTGTGGGTGAAAGTGAGAAAAAACTGGTCAAAAGATAATCGTTTTCTCAAAGAGCTTGGATTTTAAGGGGGTTCGGAGGATTCATTCAATAACTACTCTTGGATTGTATGTTGGGCTGTGCTACAATAAAGTGGTATTTGATTATATCGCAAAGGCTGCTTCGCGGTGATATTGTGCATGTTCCACTTATCCCGTAATGTCATTTTGTTGTATTGGTCCGGGCTGAGTTTCATCTGCAGTCAGAAAAGAATAATTCACTGAGAATTCTACAGGAAGGTAAGTATGTTGAATCGCATTCCCCATTGTGTGTTAACTGATAAAAAGAAAGGTTTCCTCTCTCTGCTTCTTGCACTTTTCCTCTGTTTTTGTCTGGCAACGCCACTTGTCGCTGCTGATTGCATGGCAATCAAGAAAGCAATGAAGATGGAAAAAAGCCTTAAAAAGAAGCGGGCAATGCTCGCTGATGCCATTGTTCAATGTCCAAATGATCCTGCCATTAATTTTAAATACGGGCTGAGTCTTGAACGGTTTAGAAAGTACGACAAGGCTCTTTCGTATTACCAGAAAGCTGTGAAGCTCAATCCAAAGATGGGAAAAGCCTATGCGGGGATGGGTGATATCGCCATCTATATGGGACTGCTTGATCAGGCGATTGTTGATTACAGCCAGGCCGTCAAGTTGATGCCGGAGAACAATCGTGCTTCAAGTAAACTGGTGCGGCTGGATGTGAAAAGAAAGGCCCTCAGGGGTGACATACTCACAGTAAATGAATTTATAGCAGTGATGGATCATCGAGGGAAAATTTCCACAACCACCCATTTACTTCTGACAGGCCCTGTGCTGCAGTATAAAATTGCCTTTGTCGGAAACAGTACTGATCTACAACCGGTGGCTGTGAGACAGCTGGTGGCAATCGGGCAGGGCATGCTTGATCCGGCTCTTGATTATGTCAGATTCGAGATTGCTGTCCATGTGGAACCTTCAGCGGATAGTCTGGATATCTCCAAGAAACGGGCGGAGATCATTCGAGACCAGTTGGTTGATAATTTTCAGATAGATCCCAAACGTATTGAAATTAAGTGGTATGGTGATACGCAGTCCATTGAAGATAAAAACTTCACTGGTGAAAAGTCATTAAATCAGCGAGTTGAGATCAAAAGGATTATTGAATAGGGGGCGCAGTCTTTGTTGTTTTATATTCGGTATAAAGATTCAGACTTTTGAGAATATTGAGCCCACTTCGTAACTGATTGTCCCTCTGCAGTCGTTTTTTTGTTGCTCTTTGTTCTTTTGTTATTGCCTCCGTGTCTTCCGAGGGTTCTGTATCGTTTGGCTCTACGAGTATGTGGTTCTTCAGATCCGCTTCCCGAACAAAATCCGGTAGATGTCTTTTCTCTTTTTTCTCTTTAACATATGGGATAAGTGGAACCTCCACATCGGGGGTGATTCCTTTTGCCTGAATCGATCTGCCGTTTGGAGTGTAGTAACGTGCTGTTGTTAACCGCAGGCCTGCACCATCTGGCATGGGGAGAATTGTTTGCACGGAGCCTTTACCAAAGGTCTGGGTGCCTACAATAACGCCACGTTTGTGATCCTGAATGGCACCAGCAACTATTTCAGAAGCACTGGCTGAGCCTTCATTGACCAAAACAACCAATGGGTACATATTCTTGCCGTTATTGGCGTGAGCCTGAAAAGTCATGTTCTGGTCAGGCTGCCGCCCCTTTGTGTAAACCACCAGGCCTTCTTCAAGGAATACATCTGAGACAGATACCGCCTGGTCCAGCAACCCTCCTGGATTATTACGAAGATCCAGGATCAGACCCTTAATGGGGGCCTGCTTTTGCAGATCGGCAAGTTCTTTTTTTAGATCTCTGGTAGTCTGTCCCTGAAAATTTGTGATACGGATATAGGCAAAACCAGGTTCTAAAAAGAGTCCTTTGATGGATTGTAAGGGGATAAGGTCACGCACAATGGTAATGTCTTTTAGTTCCTGCCAGTCATCACGATAAATTGAGACCTCTACTTCAGTCCCTTTTTCGCCTCGTAACTTTTTAATGGCCTCCATAGGCACCATTTTTCTGGTTTCTTCGCCATTTATTTTTACAATAAGATCCTTTGCCTGTAACCCTGCTTTGTCAGCAGGTGTTCCCTCAATGGGTGAGATAATGGTTAACAGTCCATCACGAACGGTGATTTCAATACCAATCCCGGAAAAACTGCCACGACTCTCATCCTGTAGTTCATCAAAGTCTTCAGCTGTCAGATAGGAAGAGTGTGGGTCAAGGGAAAAAAGCATGCCACTGATTGCCCCTTCCAGTGTTTCGTTGGTATTAATTTCTTCCACATAATTTTCTTCCAGAATGGAGAGAACATTGGCGAAAATTTCAAGTTGACGGTATGTGGCTTCCTGCTGCTCCTGCTCAATTCCAGCCTGAGATAGACCGGGTATTCCTATGAAGAGAAAAAAAATAAACAGGGCGTGGTGTGTGTAGGTTTTCACAGGGTGTCCAGTAAGAATATGTTGAGGTGAGCTGAAGCTGATTGCTTTATTGTCATGGTAGAATAAGTGTGCTGTGGTCAAGCCAGAGGAGAGGGTCTTCCGGAACAGAACCGTGACGAATCTCAAAGTACACCCCGTCATCCATGATCGTTGCAGTATCGCCAGTCAATGCAATAATCTCTCCCTGTTTGACCTTGTTCCCTTCTTCCACCAGCAGTTTTTCCACTCGTGCTGTTACTGTGTGGAACTGGTGTCCATGGTCAATAATGACTGTTTTTCCATAGCCGCGAAGATAGGAGGCATATTTTACTGTTCCTTCATATATCGACTGCACCTTGTTTGTTCCGGGGGCATCAAAGGTGATTCCTGTGGATTTGCTTTTGATATTCAGTCGATTCATTCGTTCCTCTCCGTAGAGAGCAATGACCTTGTGGGCAAGGGGTGATGGGTGTTTACCTTTAGCAAGGAGAAATCCCTGATCCAGTAGTCCGTCCTGTATCTTCAAGGCTTGTAGAGATGTAGCCAGCTGGTCGGCAGCCCCTTCCATTTCTTTCACTGCCTGTTCGTAGAGATTGGTCTGGGTCTTGATCTGGGTCAGCAGATCTTCCTTGTCATCTCTGATTTGTTGAATTCGATCCTGCTCAATTTTTTCCTGAGCTATAAAATCATCAAGTATCCCCTGTTCCAGCACGAGCGCATTGTGGGACTGTTGCAGTTCGGTGATGGAGTCGCGAAAGCGGTTAATCAGAACCTTGTCATAGTCAAGAAGGGTGGAAAAGGAATCTCGAAAGATGAGCAGTCTTGGCAGGCTTTCTGCAGAAAAAGCAATGTTTGCCAAGCCAATTTCACCCATCTTATAGAATGATTTGATGCGCACCTGCAGGTGTCGCTGCACTTTTAATTTTTCTTCTTCGGCCTTTTGCTCTTCTTCCTCTTTAATGTGTATCTGTTTCTGCTGCTTCTGCACCAGTTCTTCAAGATTCGTTATTTTGGCAAGCTGTTGGAGGTAGAGTGTATCGATTTGTTCAAGTTCGACCAGGATACTCTGCTCATGTTCCTCGGAGGAGACCGCCTGTTCAATTTGTCTCTGGATGCCCTCCTGCATTCTGTTGATGTTGATGCGATGGGTCTGCATCTCAGAGGCAATGATTTTCTTTTGTTCTTTACGATCCGGCGAATCAATTTTTTCTCCAGCCATGGAGCTGGAAAAAAATAAGAGAAAGAGTGTCTGCAAGATAAGTAGAGCAGTGAACCGTGATCTTCTGAAGGGTGGCGTGTGTGAAAAAGAACGAGAGAGCATCTGCCGTGGCAACTATATTTTAAGGAATTTCTGGATGGAAGTAAAACTGCCTAGAGTACAAAGCCCAATAGATATAAAGACAATAGATATGACGATTATCGGTTGTAAAAAGGTAAAATGAAACAGGTTGAGCAGGCCCGGACCGGAAAAGTGGATACTGATCCAGCGAAAGAGTGCATAAAGCGCAGTAAGCCCAATGATTGATCCCATAAAACCCTGAAGGATGCCCTCGAGGAGAAAAGGTGTACGGATGTAACTGTTTGTTGCCCCAACCAGTTTCAGCAGTTCCAGTTCGTCATGACGCCCCATAATGGTGAGACGAATGGTATAGGCCACCATAAAAGTGGCGGTAAGGATAAGGAGAGTGCCGCTCAAGAGCACGACAATGGTGAGTAGTTGGGTGAAATAGTAAAACCGTTCCATCCATTCCTGACCGTACTGAACCTTTTCACTGCCGGGGAGCTGTGTCAGATATTCTGAAAAAAGTTTTATCTGGTTAAAACCACGTAAGCCTTTTAAAGGGATAACTTCGATGGAGGCGGGCAGGAAGTCTTTGGGCATATCTGCCAGTACATCAGAATCATCACCCAGTTGCTCTGCAAAACGTTTATAGGCATCGGCTTTTGAGATAAAGCGGATCTCTTCCGTCTTGTCAAAATTGTTAATCTTGCGAAGCAGCTGTTCCTGCATGGCTGTACCCGGTTCTTCCTCCAGGTAAACAATAAGGCGAATATCTTCACTCAGGCGGTCACTGGCCCCGATTGTATTGGTGTAGACAAGGTAAAAGAAGGCAAAGATCAGGACAGAGAGACTGACGGTGAGAAATGTCATCAGTTGAGATGCCCATGTCTGACGCAGGTTGCGCCCAGCCTGTCTAAAAACAGCGAGCCAGAAATTCATGATCCATTACTCCTGGTGAGAGAATGGATCTGTCCGTCTCTTAACTCCAGAATTCTATGGTTGCCCTTCTGGTAGATGGTGGGGTCGTGAGTGGCTATAACAATGGTGGCTCCAGATTTGTTGCGGCGATTGAGGAGGTTCATTACCCGCTCGGTGGTGTTGGCATCGAGGTTGCCGGTGGGTTCATCAACGAGTATCAGGCGTGGTGAATTGGCTACAGCTCTGGCAAGGGCCACACGCTGCTGCTCGCCACGGGAGAGTTCTCCGGTGATGGTATTATGCTTATCCGTCAGCTGCAGCTGCTCTAAAAGATCGCGAACAGTTTGCCTGATGGCCTGGGGATTTTTATAGGAAACCTCCATGGCAATGGCAACATTCTCGGCAACTGTACGATCGTCAAGGAGTTTGAAGTCCTGATAGGCAACACCGATCTTCTGGCGCAAATGAGCCAATCGTTTTCCCTTCAAGTTATTAATATTGTATCCGGCAACTTCAATAAGTCCGTTGGATGGGACTTCCATATTACAGATCAGCTTGAGAAGAGTTGTCTTTCCTGCACCGGACCTGCCGATCAGAAAAAACATTTCACCGGTGTCGACTGTCAGAGAGATATCACTGAGGGCGGTGATGTCTGGCACATAGGTCCGGCTCACCTTGATCATCTCGATCATGGTGTTTTCCGGTACCTCTAGTGCTTCTATGGGATTATCAGTTTCCAAAGGGATAAAAGGGGCAGCCTTTACGAGAAAATAGTATCAAAAATTGATGTTACCGTAGCGATTACATCTGCTGATTCATCAAGTTCAATATAGGATTCTCCGGTGAGTTCCTGATTGATGAGAGCATCACTTGAAGGGATAATTCCGCCAAGTTCCATGTCTGACTCTCTGATTGTTTCGTCAATTTTTTCCTGCAGGGCAGGAGGGATTGGCTGTGGAGCACGATTAACGAGTAAGTACTGGTTTTTTATTTCCAGTCCCAGCGGTTTGGTGATTTCTGCAATCCGTCTGGCGGTGAGCAGACCACGGGCAGATGGGTCTGAAGTTACCAGTAGATAATCAATGCTACGCAGATTCATACGGCTGAGGTGTTCCATGCCGGCTTCGTTGTCAACTATAATATACTTATAATTGGAAGCGAGTTTGTCCATGGTCATGGCAAGATACTGATTGGCGGCACAGTAGCAGCCGGGTCCATCCGGCTGACCCATTACGAGCAGGTCATAGCCGATCTCTTCGATCAGTGCCTGATGGATTTTCATCTCCATAAACTGATCACGGGTTACATTGGGCGGCAACTCACCCTTTAACTCCTGGCGAATCTGGCCAAGGGTCAGGTTGACATCAAGTCCCAGCAGTTCATTGAGGTTGGCATTGGCATCTGCGTCAACCAGAAGAAAAGGTGTTTCCTTTTTGTTGAGAAGGTATCTGGTAAGGAGGGCG
>JAOZKX010000084.1 GCA_029935135.1 Desulfocapsa sp. | reverse complement strand
CAAGGTACAGGTCTGAGATTTATCAGTGGGCTGGGAGAGAATGCTAACATTGTATCCAGAACCATCCAAAAGTCCGGCAAGAACAAAATCACCATTTGCCTTTATTTTACGTCTTTTAATACCACCATTGCTCAGGTCTTCAAGGGTTAGAGTAAGTCCTGTACCCTCAAGACCACTAACGGTACCACCGACAGGATACGCATTGGTGGAGCATTCTACCGACACAACAGCCTCCTCCAAAATAATTATGCCTGTTGCATTGGTCAGCATGCATGCCTGGTTAGGCGATGTGGGTGAATTTTTGAGCTTGACCTCATAATTAAGAAAACTTTTTAATTTCGTCAAAAAAGGAGTCGTCCCATCTGATGCGATCGTGAGTTCTTCTCTGCCATTGAGTATAAATGTCAGGCTGCCGCTATTAAGACCATTGACCTTGACCTTCACATTCTGAGGAGATAAAAAATTACTTCCTGAAAGGAGCAGAGAAAAAACAGAGTTAAGAGCATTCTCAGAATCTGACATTGCTGCTTGAGCATGCAGGGGGGAAATACTACAGAGTGTAGTTAAACATAGACTTAACAGAAATGGTTTGAATCTCATGCGGTCCTCCTAAATGTTATAAAATCATTGCCTTGGAATTGGCGATGATCGGATATAATATAGTCCGTATAATGCATGCCGGTGATAGATGATAAGTAATTGCTTTTTGAGGGAGGGTCAGAGATAAAAAAGTATCCCTGGCATTTTCCCAAGAAAGTTACAGTATTATACAAAAAAACCATGGAAAGTCAATGTTATACTCTTGGAAAGAAAAAACTAAAATAACGAGAGGTTGCAAAATTCAGAGAAAAGACATTCGAATGCTGTTCTATGGAAAATCGTCAATAAGCTCAAAAATTATACAGTAGTATAATTGACAATTGGATTACTACCACATTAGTTTCGTGTGTTTTTGTCTGGAAAGTAGAAATGGAATTTGTCGATTAGGGCGAGGGTGCTGTATAGGCAGCAATTAGAGGTACATAGTAAATTCTGCACCGGGATTCGTTTGTTTGAGATTAGGAACAAAGAATGGACTGCATTTGGCAGTATAGAAGGTTACTGTACTGACAATAATGCAAATCTATTCATCTTCTAAAGGAGAAATGTCTTCTTTTTCCTCTGTTGAAATCTTCTGTTTTTCAAGTTTACGCAGCTTTTTTTCCTCTTTTTTCTTTTTTTTCGCCAATTCTTTCTGGCGCTTTTCGTATGAATAATTTGTTCTGGCCAAAGCGTTCTTCCTGTTAGTGGTATATATTCGGGGTAAAAACATTATGACAAAAAAAAAGACCCCGCCAAATGTGAGGTCTTTTTTCACTTGTCAAATAGGGTCTTACTGTTTGACAACATTCTCTGCGGCTGGTCCCTTGGGGCCATCAACAATATCAAAGGTCACTCGTGCGCCTTCATCGAGAGATTTGAAGCCATCACCCTGAATTGCTGAATGATGAACAAAGACATCCTTGCCACCTTCTTCTTCAATAAAACCAAAACCTTTTGAATCATTAAACCATTTTACTGTTCCTTCTGCCATTGTGTACTACTCCTTTGTACTGGTTCACTTAAGAACCTTTTTTATAGATCCGGATCATCATAATACGATCCTTTAACAGTTTTGCTGTCAAAACTGGATTAAAATTTCTTCACTACAGCCAAGTTCAGGGAATAAGTTCTTTTCCTTCTAGCAAATCATATCCTTTTATAGTCCACTGAATTATACCTTTAAGCTTGGATTCTTTTTATAAACTTTTTATTTGGTAAATTAAAGGAGAAAGTTGTTGATTTGGAAGGAGGTTGTAGATGGAACCCAAAACGGGTTAAATCAAGATGAGTTAATCCGTTGACATTATTGGTCGGAACGAGAGGATTTGAACCTCCGACCACTTGTCCCCCAGACAAGTGCGCTACCAGACTGCGCTACGTTCCGATTTGTTTTTGTCTATTACCATGGAGTTGTCGTGGTGTCAACAAATGGTGAAGAGGGGAGGCGTTGAATTACTCTTCTTTTGAGAGAAGTTCTTTCACTGCCAGGAGTTCTTTTTTTATTTTTTCCATGCAGTGACCTGTATCCACGACTGAAGTGGAATTTTGTCTCTCTTTTATCCTCTTCGTTAGAAATTTTTTGGCTCCTGATATGGTGTACCCTTTTTTGTGCAGTAAATCTTTTACCAGGAGAACAGTTTCTACATCTTCTCGACGATATAAGCGCTGCTTGGAATTAGCCCTTTTGGGGCATATCTCTTTGAATTCACTCTCCCAATAGCGAAGCACATGGGGAGCTACTTCAGCAAGTTTAGCAACTTCACCGATCTTAAAATAGAGCTTTTCAGGTATTGTGGGGCCCATTTCGGTGATTATATTCCTCTAAAAGTGTTTAGTCGTTTACAGTTTCCCGCATTTTTTTGCTTGGACGAAAGCTGATCATCTGTCTTTCCTTAATGGTGATGCTTTCACCGGTGCGAGGATTACGTCCACGCCTTGGTTTTTTATCACGAACATTGAATGTTCCGAAATGGACAAACTTGATGGATTCGCCACTAAGCAGGTGAGCCTTCATTGTATCAAAAAAAGTATCAACAAGTTCTGAACAGCTGCTTTGAGAATAACCAAGTTGAGCATTTAATGCTTCTGCAAGTTCTTTTCGTGTGAGATTTCCTTTATTCATCATTCAACCTTCTCGTAGGCTTCCATTAAATTTGGAAGTTAATGTATTAATAAGTTTAGTATGGGATTTGTTAACATTTTTTTCAGTAAGGGTCTTTGTTGGAGATCGATAGGTTACAGAGATTGCCACACTCTTGATTCCTTTCTCCAGAGATTTTCCCTGGTATACATCAAATATTTCGCAATGTTCGATGAATTTCTCTTTGCTTGTCCTGATTGTTTCAAGAAGATCTCCCGCTTGCACAGTTTCTGGAATAAGAAGCGCAATATCTCGTTTCACGGCTGGATATACTGGTAGCGAGCTAAAGTTTTTGTCGGCTTGCTGCAGTGTACAGAGGTGTTCAAAGTCGATGTCAAAAAAGTAGACATCCTGTTTGATCCCAAAACATTTAGCAATCTCAGGCTGTAATCTGCCAAAGTGGCCGAGAGTTCCTTCAAGTGAGTCAAGGAGAAGACATTGTGAAGGATCGACATATGGCTCGATATCATCAGTTTCAGGAATGCGGAAGGAAACTTTATCTTTTTTGTCACAATTTTGTAGCCGCATATCCTGTAGAAGTTCTTCTACAGTGCCCTTCACATCGAGGAAATCGAAATTCTCTTCAGTAAAATGGAGGTTTGATGCCTCACCATATCTTCTCCCACTAAGAATACCAGCAAGCCGTTCTTTTTCAATAGGTTGTTCGTTATCCCCATTTGGGGTGAAAACTTTTCCAATCTCAAAGAGCTTTACGCTGTTTTTCTGGAAATTGATATTTCGTTTTAAGTTTTCAAGGAGGCTGGGAATAAGCATAGTCCTCATGACGGACTGTTCTTCACTCAGTGGATTGAGTAAAGGTAGCTGATTGCGCAGGGTGTCATCATCAGCAAGGGCCATCATGGCAAGGTGTTTATCTGTGACGAAGCTGTAATTAATAGCTTCGAAAAAACCTGTACTCACAAGAAGATCTGCAGTTCTAGCTCGTATTTTCCTCTGCGGTTGTTGTTCCGGATAACTGAGGCTGACGGTGGGCAAACTGGTTGGAATATTGTTATAGCCCACAAGTCTGGCCACTTCTTCCACAAGGTCAGCTTCTCTAACAATATCGATCCGAAATGTAGGAGGGTTGACCCAGATGGTGTCATCATTTTTCGGTTTGCAGCGCATACCGATGGACTGGAGAGCATCGGCAATTTTATCATAGTCGAGATCGATTCCAAGCAGGGAAGCTGTTCGTGATATCCGGATGGTTTGAGAATTTAATGGTCTCTGTCCACCATAGAAATCGGTACCACCTTCGACCACACTGCCTCCAGCGACTTCGCAGAGCAATGAAACAGCGCGTTCCATTACAGTGGTGCATCCACCCGGATCAACACCTCTCTCAAAGCGATAGGATGCCTCTGAGGGTAAGTTAAGTCTACGCGCAGTACGCCTGATGGATATTGCATTAAAGCAGGCACTTTCCAGAAGGATATTTGTCGTTTTGTCAGTTACCTCAGAATTCAGACCACCCATAACACCTGCAACTGCAACGGGTTTAACTGCATCGCAGATCATAAGCATATCTGGTTCAAGGGTTCGTTCTTCGCCGTCCAGAGTGGTGAAAGTCTTTTCGTCGTTTTTAGGATTACGAACAATAACCTGCCTGCCTTCAAGGGTATCAAAATCAAAGGCGTGCAGTGGTTGTCCATATTCCATCATCACAAAGTTGGTGATATCCACGACATTGTTGATGGGACGCATTCCAATGGACAGAAGTCGCTTCTGCAACCACCAGGGAGATGGGCCTATGGTAACGCCTTCAATAAGGCGTGCAGCATAGCGGGGACACTGTTCACAGTTTTCAACATCTACACTGAATTTTGCATTGTTGTGCTCAATACTGCTCTCTTCTACGGGAAGTTTAAGCTCCGATTGGGTAATACCAGCTACTTCCCTTGCAATACCTATAACAGAGGCACAATCTGGACGATTGGGGGTGAGGTCTACTTCCACGAGTAGATCATCGAGGCCAAGCGTCTGTAACAGTGGTTGGCCATGGTCGGTATTGTCAGGCAGCTCCATAATTCCGGTATGGGACTCACTCAGACCGAGTTCCCGTTCCGAGCAGAGCATGCCATTGGATTTTATCCCTCGTACTTTGGAAGGTTTGATTTTCGTACCATCAGGCATGACGGTTCCGGGAAGTGCGATGGCTGTAATCAAATTTTCACGAACATTAGGGGCGCCACAGACAATTGAATAGGTGTTCTCCCCAACGGCAACTTCACACAAGCTAAGTTTGTCAGCATTAGGATGTGGCTCAACAGAGAGCACTTTTGCTGTCCGCAGAGTCTGCAGTTCTGGGAAAATTGCAGTAACACCATCCACTTCAAGACCAAGCATGGTCAGGTGGTCTGCCAGAGCCTCAGGACTGAGATCTTTGGTGTCGACATATTCTTTTAGCCAGCTAAGAGTAAACTTCATGCTTTATATCTCTATACTTTGAGGATTGGACACTAATCTAAAATTGAGAAAGGAAACGAAGATCGTTTTCATAGTAGAGACGGATATCATCTATGCCATATTTTAACATGGCTATTCGTTCGATACCGAGTCCGAAGGCAAAACCACTGTATTTTTCTGGATTATAGCCAACCATCTTAAAAACTTCCGGGTCTATCATGCCGGCACCGAGAATCTCGAGCCAACCTGTCTTCTTGCAAACTCTGCATCCTTTACCTTCACAAATAACACAGGCAATATCTACTTCTGCACTTGGCTCTGTAAAGGGAAAAAAGCTGGGGCGAAATCGAAGTGGAAGATCTTTTTTAAACATCTTCTGGGTAAAGACAGTGAGAACTCCTTTAAGATCAGCAAATGAAACATCACGATCAACAAGGAATCCCTCTACCTGATGAAACATGGGGGTGTGGGTAATATCAGAATCGCAGCGATAGACCTTACCGGGAGCTATTACCCGTAAAGGTGGTTGCTGGGTTTCCATAATTCGTGCCTGCATGGGAGAGGTGTGTGTGCGCAGGAGTATGGAATCGCTGATATAGAAAGTGTCATGCATATCCCTTGCCGGATGATGGGCGGGGATATTCAGCGCTTCAAAATTGTAGTGATCATGTTCAACATCAGGGCCTTCTGCCACTGAGAAACCAAGACTCTCAAAGATAGAACATACCTCGTTCATAATCTGAGTGACCGGATGGAGTTTTCCCTTTTCAGGCCGACGGCCGGGAAGGGTGAGATCTAGTGTACCATGCGAGGCAGTGGTGTTGTTGGTAGCTGCAAGGGTCTGCTGCTTCACGACAAAGAGGGCTTCCATCTCTTTTTTGGCACTGTTGGCCATCTGTCCAAGACGGGGCTTATCTTCTTTGGAAACCTTGGCCAGCCCTTTCATAAGGGAACTGAACTGTCCTTTGCGGCCGAGGTATCGAATGCGAAATTCTTCCAGTTGTGCTGTATCTTCTACAGAGGCAAGCAACTCTTTTGCTGAGCTCTGTAGGGTAAGTATTTCCTGCTCCATGGTGTCTTACATACGGTACTCGTTAAAACAGTATGCCGGTTCCAATAAAGATCGAAACCGGCATGTAACCGAGGTCATTTACAGGCTGTAAAGATATTTGGCGGGACATGTACCAACTGTCCTACTTCCCTTACACAGGCTGGAATGTGACAATTTCTTGTCAGAGTAGATGACCGACTCTAGGCGTTTGCCTCTTTGGCAATATTAACAACCTCAGTAAAGGCGGGCGCATCCAAAATAGCCATATTTGCCAGCACTTTTCTGTCAAGATCGACATTGGCCTTTTTCAAACCGCCCATCAATCTGGAGTAGTTGATATCGTTCATTTTGGCACCTGCACTGATACGGGTAATCCACAAACGACGAAAATCACGTTTTTTGGCACGACGATCCCGGTATGCATAACCGAGTGCTTTGTCTACAGCTTCAGTTGCTGTACGAAAGAGACGGGATTTTCCGCCGTAATAACCTTTGGCAAGTTTAAGTACTCTGTTTCTTCTTCTGCGGGCTTTAAAACCCCTGGTCACGCGTGGCATTATGATGCTCCTTTTAATTCAAGAGAACTGCTGTTCTCAATATATTCAACTTTCCCTGGCAGTATGAGTTGTTTACATATAGGGAAGAATTTTTCTAATAACTTTGGCATTGGATGGATCTACCAGGCCGCTTTTGCGAAGGTTACGTTTTCTTTTTGTAGATTTTTTGGTCAGAATATGGCTGGTAAAAGCCTTGGATCGTTTAATCTTTCCTGAACCGGTTTTTGTGAAACGCTTAGCTGCGCCCCTTTTTGTTTTCATTTTAGGCATGGTACACTCCTTTATATACTGTGCTGCAAATAGAGCACCGCATTATTTTCCGTACTATTTATAATATGTTTTTCAGCTGGTTTTTGGACCGACAAACATTACCAGTTGTCGTCCTTCCATTTTAGGCTGTTGTAAAATAACTGCATCGTCCTCAAGTTTGGCACTGATTTTATTCATTGCCTCAAGGCCAACTGTCTGCGAATAGACAATCTCACGCCCTCTAAACCGCATAGTAAGTTTTACTTTGTGTTGCTGTTTGAGGAATTTTTTGACATTTTTAAGCTTAAAGTTGAGGTCATGTGTTTCTGTTTTGGGGCGAAATTTTATTTCTTTGGTCTCAACTGTTGTCTGTTTCTTTTTTGCTTCCTGCTGTTTCTTGGCCTGCTCGTATCTGAACTTGTCGTAGTTCATGATTTTACATACAGGCGGTTCTGCATTGGGAGATATTTCTACAAGATCAAGTCCTTCGTCATAGGCCATATCCCGACCATCATCAGCGGTGACTACACCCAACTGACTGCCATCACTTCCTATAAGGCGAACCTCAGGGTGACGAATCATTTCATTGGTTTTAACTTTTACTTCTCGTTTGACCGGGGCTCTTTTTCCTCGACGTTTAATCGTTCTACCTCCTTGAAACT
>JAOZKX010000444.1 GCA_029935135.1 Desulfocapsa sp. | reverse complement strand
AGAAATTGAATATATCAGTAAGCCTCATCTCGGTACGGATGTGTTGTGTAAAATTATACGCAATATACGGAATTACATTCTTAAAAAAGGCGGGGAGATATATTATAGCGCGCAGATGACGGATATCTTGATTGAAAGGGGAGGTGCCTATGGAATTGTTATTAATGGGGAAAAGGAATATCTGTCTGATGCTGTTTTTGTAGCTTTAGGCCATTCTGCTCGTGATACCTTTCAGATGATGCATAAGAAAGGAATTACTGTGGCACAAAAATCTATTTCTGTGGGAGTTCGGATAGAGCATCCGGTGGAAACTATAAACCTAATGCGTTATGGCCATAAATATCTCGACTACCCTGGATTAGGTGCCGCTACATATTCGTTAAATCATACCAATCGAAAGATTCGTCGAGGGGTGTATACCTTTTGTATGTGTCCTGGTGGCGAAATTGTCAATGCCTCTTCCACACTGGGAATGATGGTCCTTAATGGAATGAGTTATTCACAACGGGCATCGCCATTTTCAAATGCAGCACTTGTGGTAAGTTGTCATAACAGTGATTACGAATCAAGTGATGCCCTTGCAGGAATATCTTTTCAGGAGAAGATTGAAAGAAAAGCATTTGTTTCAGGAGGTGGGGAGTGGAAAGTTCCTGCTCAGAATTTAATGGATTTCATAAAGGGAACTAGAAGCAGCGAATTACCTGTGACATCGTTTAAGATGGGAATAGTTCCGGCTGAGTTGAGAGATATATTTCCGGAATTTATTGTGAAGGAACTCCTCGTTGCCTTTCAAAAATGGAAAAAAGAGGTGCCGTTATTTCTCTCAACTCAGGCTGTCTTGCTTGCCCCGGAAACACGAACCTCATCTCCCGTTCGCGTCACTCGAGATGAGAATTTCGAGTCAGTGAATACAAAAAACCTCTATCCTATAGGAGAGGGGGCAGGTTATGCGGGTGGGATAACCAGTTCTGCTGCCGATGGTATGAAGGCGGTTGATGCATATGTCTTGCGAAACGGTGTTGCTGCGTAACTTGGCGATAAGGCAATGGATAAGATGACCATGTATCTATTTTTCGCATGCGAAAAATAGATACTAGCTGCCCTCCAGGAGGTCTTTAAGTTCCTTTTTGTAGGCGGAGATTGTTTTGAGTGTGGCGAGGGTTTGTGTGATGTTGTCCGGACGAATCTTAATATGAAGTGTGATCTCTTTTTTATTTTTCGCCTTTGAGCGGGTAAGCTTCACATCGTTGTTTTTTAGTTTGCTGCCTACGATCTGTTCCTGCAGAAATTTGGTTTTCTTCTGTATACTTTTTAGTGATTGTCTTTTGCTGCCAGGGTGGGCCATTTTTGCAAGCGTTTTAATAAAATCTGCAGCTCTGTATTCATTGCTGGCGGCTTTATTCAGTCCCTTTTGAATCACTGGCTGATCAAGGGTTTGAATCAGCGAGGTGCCATGTTCATAGAGAAGTTTTTTGAGTTCAATAATTTGTGCCCGTGTGGGGGAAAGGCGTAAGATGATTTCTGTATAGAATCTGTTTCTTTCCTCCTTGTCCTTGATTGGAGCAAGTATTTCAGCGGCAATGGTAAACTGTAGCTGTTCATTGATAATATCAGTTATGATTTGGGGAGATTCCAGGCGCGTTCGTATTCCGTTAACTTTCCTGTATTTGTGGACAGTGGACTGGGAGACCTTGGCATTGGGTTTTCCGATTCCCAGTGTGTTGCCAAATTTGTCGGCGAGTTGTGCATTATTTAGACCAAGTTCCTGAGCTGCACTTTCGAGAAAATTTCCAATCTCCACTGGGTTAAGGTTTCTTCTCTTAGTGTTTTCCGCAAGACTTATATTGAAAAACTCCTCACGGCTAAAATCACTCTCTTTGTAAATTTTTGCCTCTACCCAATCATCTCCAATCTTACTTATGGCCTGATACCTTCTGAAACCGCAAAGAATTTTGTAATTACCATCTTCTTTTTGCAAAAGGACAAGTGGATGGAGAAGGCCCGAATGCTTTATAGAGTCAGCAAGTTCATCAATATAGGCTTCACGAATCAACGAATGACTCTCGTCAGCTTCGTTATTGACCCTGAATATATACTTTTTGTCGTTTCTGCTGGCTGCTTCAATGGAGGTCAGCTTGACCAGCCGGACCAATGGCATTTGGTCGATCAAAGGAAGGATAGCTTTGGCTAGCTCATTCCCCATATGCACCAGGCTTTCATTATCTTTACTTAAGATATGATGTGAGAGGGAAAAAAGAAGGGAGTAGCTCTCAGAAGTCCTGTTACTACTGTTAATG
>JAOZKX010000083.1 GCA_029935135.1 Desulfocapsa sp. | reverse complement strand
TTTAAAATATCAATAAAGGAGTTCATGGATTCGCGCAGCCAGGAGACAGGATATGTGTCATCCCCCAGGGAGAATGACATGTTGTTGGGGAGTGTGTTCAGATAGTGGAGGTGCCGGATGGTTGCGGTGAGCAGTTTGTCAAGTTGCAGGTCATCAATAAATTGCGGGGCAGAGGTGGCGTCAATTTTACGAAGGGCTGCCTGTTGTTTGGGCGGAGCGGCGCAGGCGTGAAGAAGCAAAGATAAACAGCAAAGGAAGAGTAATGATCGTAGGGCCTTCACTATAATCATATTGTCGGATAGAGGCTGAAGTGAAGCCTGTTATGAATAAGTAGAATGAAATTTCTCAAGAAAAAGATCAAACATTTCGGCTGGCAGGTTGTTGATACCAGCTGCTGCTGCTCTTCCACCTCCAGTGGGGAAAGATCGGCACAGTGTGTCTGCATGCTCTCTTTTGCTGAGAGGGGCACGGACACTAATCCGCAAACTGGAATCATCGTTCTCGACGATAAGGGCATGGGCAGCATCGGTTTTCTCGCGGGCCTTCAGGTTGGAAAAGACTCCGGACACCCGTCTTGCCCAGGGAGCATTGGGGAAGACAAAGACCCTGTTTGTTTTACCAGGATCCGTCTCTTTCTGTTCTGCAGCAAGCTGCATATCCTGAGTGAATCCATCTCGTAAAGTCTTAATATCTGCGGAATCCTTTATAAAAGAAAATGGATCCGGATATGGCTGCAGGGCAAGATATAATGTATCCGGAGGAAAATGGAGATCCTCCAGCACAGCACCATAACCATTATAATTTAACAGTTCGCCCAGTTCCTTAAGGGAGGCAAGATCAGCCTCACTCAGGTGCAGATCTTTGGCGGCAGCTTTGGCGGATTCGTGGAGATTATCGCCAAAGGCAGCTGTGATGGCCCAGGCTTTGTACTGTCCTTTTAATAACTGGTCCACAATGAGTGAAGTACAGATTGTGGGGGATGGATCGATATGGGCAGTCAGCTGTCCGGTATCAGGTATTTCTCCAGCAAAATGGTGATCTATGTAAGTTATACTGTTCTGTTGCTGCAGGAGATGAAGCAGGGGCTCACGGTTCGAGTCAAGGGAGATGTCAAGCACTGTCACATTACTGTTCTGCACAGTTTTTATCTTATCCAGCAGTCTTATATCCCTTTTCACTCCTGTGATAAGGGTGGCCTCTGGTTGCGGTGTGTGCAGACGGAGTTGATGCAGGGCGCAAATACCATCAGCATCTCCGTTAAAGACATCGTAGTACATAGTGATTACATCTTTATGCCCAGCGGGCTGCCAATATTGGCGAGATTGAAGACCAGCATAATATTATGATCACCCGGAGTGTATTGTGATGTGAGCTCCACAGACCAGCATGCCGGATTATACATCAGGGAAATATTCTGCTCTATGACTCGGGATTCTGAAAACGAGTGCTGGATTTCATACTCGGCATAGATGAAGTCAAAGAGTTTTGCCCTGGTCTGGACATTGAGCTGATGGATTTCAGCATCTTCAGTTGTCAGACCGGAATAGTCCTCATCGGTGTAGCGGTAGTCCACATTGAGATAATCACCCCGGCTGTTTGTGTAATAGCTTTCCAAACCATAAGATTGAACGCCGCCTCCATATACACCAATATCAGTTTTATAAATAACTCTGAGTGATGATATCGGAGTCCATCTCAAGCGCAAATTAACAGGAGAAAGGGGCTCTTCAGAAGCCTCGTTACGAAAATCATAACTCTGCTTGATTTTCAACCATCCATAGTCAGATTCACTACCGCTTTTACCAAAAAGAGTGGCAAAGTTGTCGATACCATAGGTTATTTCATTGCGGTCAGCTATACGATCCACGGCATCGAATTCCGGGAGATCGTCCTGGTCTGTATCTGATAGATAATCATACTCAACATATGGCCTGAAACTGTGGGAGATAGCATTGGATTGGTCACCAGTGAGACTAAACTTTCGCAGCAGCGTGGTGCCGATCTCCGTGTGGAAGTCACCGAGAAATCGATTGGGAGTATCTCCCTTATCCCAGGTGGTCTCTCCATTTGTCGTCACATTGTAGAGTGTTTCACGAAGTCCTGCAGCTGTACGAGCCTCTATGTAAGGTCCAAGGGGGAGGGGCATGCTCAAGCGGGGATACAGGTCGACACGATGTCCAGCCACACCCTCTTCCCGATAATAATAGACATAATTTGTATCCCAGTCCAGGGCAAGACTGGTGTCGCCCAATGTTTTGCTGCCGGTGAAATCCAGGCTTGGCAGCTTCCACAGTGGTGTCTCGCGTATGGTCGTAACCGTAACGGGTGTTTGTGTCGGGTCGTCCGGGTCGATGGTTGTCGTTGTCACCGTTTCTGCATCACTGGTATCGTTAATAGCGAGAAATGTTCCAGTGAGTGACATTCCACTCCAGGATTTTAGGATCTTAAGACTGTTCTGTCGTTCATCTGATGTTTTATTTTGGAAACCACGTCCATACAGGTCAAAAAATTTGTCATTGGAACTGGAAAATCCTGTTGTACCAGTGTCAAACTCTGTCAGGTAGTCCCGGTCAGAGACAAAGTCAATATCTGCACGGGTGATAATGTTGTTAGCAAAGTCATGATCCATTTTTCCGCGAACCCAGTATCGTTCCTGGTTGGTATGGGTATATCCTGTCTCCTGCCAGTACTCGGTCTCCGAAGGGTCGGAGAGGTCGTCATCAAGGTAATTAGCCATGATGCTTCCTTTATTCTGAGCCCCAAGGATATAGCGATATTCAAAACCTGGCATAAATCCACGTTTTGCAAGGTACTCCGGATATAGGGTCAGGTCGCTTGAGTCTGAGATATTGAGAAAGAGAGGTAAGTTGAAACCGAAGCCACTACGGTCGGAATTGGAAATTTCGGGAAAGAGGAAACCCGTTTTTCGTTTATTACCAACCGGCAACATCAACCATGGAGTGTAGAGGACAGGAACGCCTTTAATCCGAAATGTGGCATGCTTTAAAGTGGCGTAACCACCCTGGGTAATTGTTGTGTCTGTACTGGCAAAACTCCATGGTGGGGTCTCGCCTTTGGCAACTTTACAGGTTATCACCCAGCCGTCTTCGATGTGGTAGGTGTTGAACCCTGTCTTTTCAATGGTCTCACCTTCAAGGTGCAGGTCACTGGAATCACGAATGATTGTCGCCTGCTTAAACGAGCCGGTTTCCTGGGTAAGGTTTACCGTTGCCGACTCAGCCAGAAGCTGATCGTTGTCGTTTTTGATAGATACATTGCCCCTTGCCTTGATACTGCTTCGATCCACATCGTAGGCGATCCAGTCGGCAGAAATAGTCACTTCAACAATTTTGCGTTCTTTGGTTTCGGCAACTGCTTGCTGGATGCTGACTTCTTCTATGCTGTCCGTTGCTGTTTCTTCCAGCAAAATGCTCCAGCTGGAGCCCTGTTTCTTTTGTGCTATGGCTTTTGGTGGGAGTCTGCGGATTTTGGTGAGAACAACATTTCCTTCGGCGATAACACTTTTCGGGTTATCAAAGTTCGTTACCTTGTCAGCTTCTATCTGCCACTCTTCTGTCTTGATTGTTTCACCATAAAGGGCGCTAGGTGCTACAGCGAAGGCGAATAAAGAGGCAAAAGCAAGTGATGGTTTTACAAAAGGGAATGGTATGGAAAACTTTGTCACATCAAACTCCTTGAATTTTCAAACATTTTTACATCAGTCAATGGCTGTGCTACACATGATCTTCCAGGTGAAAAAATGACACTTTGATGCGCAAAGACTTTTGTCTCAAGGAGAGGCGGATTTTGTCGCAACAATGGCTAACCATGGGTAAGCAGCTTAATAAGTGAAATGTACGGTTAAGGCGGAGTAGTGTCAAGTTTAAAATCACAGATTTACCTTGCTAATAAAGGGAAATTGTTTTACTTTCGATGCTAGTGTACTCCGTTCCTTGTGAGAAAAATAGCATTTTTTCTTGCACTGTTGAAATATCTTCTCTGTCGCCGGAAAAAACGGGCGTCACCTGTACCTTTCTCTCCTCCTTTGAAAAGATAGCAGCCAACACACTGTGTGGGCTTGGTTTTTATTGGGCTCAATAACAGGTTGGGATGGGAATGCAGAGATTGAGAAGAAATCTGGAGTATGACATGCATCTCTTCTCCGAACTATTCGGGGAATGAAGCATAACTTAAAATGTATCAGTTTTTTAGACAAAATGACTTGTCTGAGAGATTGAGGATCCCTGCTTTTGTAGGGGAAATGTTTAAAAAAGAGATGAACTCTTTTTTTAAGAAGTGCCATTTGTTTTGTAAGTCTGGTCGGCAGGGTGTTTTTTCTGTCTTGGATAACCGCAAAATAATTTGGTGAAAATTAGTACAGGGAGCGGGAGCCGTTGTGCTTCGTTCTCCTGTGAACAAGATATGACAGTCTTCTGTATTCAGCAGGCCGTCTTGAAATTACGGAACGGGCCTGGCCTGAGTCCGGTAAAAGGAAATGTATGACAGACAAGAAAGAAAAGCCTGAAAAAAAATCTGCACCTGAAAAGCAGGTGAAGGCAACCACAGGAGCATGGTGGAAAAGCACAGCTTCGAAGAAAACTGAAAAGGAAGTTGAGAAGGCTACCCCGGTAGCTGCAGCCAAAAGTGATGAGACCACTGCGGACGATCCTGAGAAAAAACCGGTAAAAAAGCCAAGGGCTGCAACAGCTGGGCGTCGAGGAAAGAAGGCCCCCGCTAAGAAAGCTTCTGCCAGGAAAACTCCCGCTAAGAAAACAGCTCCCAAAAAACAGGCGGCAAAAAAAACTGTTGCTAAAGAAAAGGAACCAAGCGAAGAGCCGGTTGCAGCAGAAACACAGGTGACAGAGCCTCAGGCAGCTATTGAGAGCACGGAAGAGAAACAAAGTGACAAACCTTCTCGTTCCCGTGGCAATAAAAAACAGCCGGCTAAAAAGGCAGGGAAAAAACCAACCCAGCAACCAGAAAAAACAGAGCATGTGGCTGAGGAAAAACCTCAACAGCTGAAGCTTCTGGTCAATGCAGAGGAGCCGGAAGAATGCCGTCTTGCACTTCTGGCCGATGGGCGTCTGGAATCCATCCATGTTTCAACGGTTTCTTCCAAACAGACAAAAAACAATATCTACAAGGCAAGGATTGTTGCCATAGAGAGCAGTCTGCAGGCAGCTTTTGTTGACTATGGAACGGACAAAAATGGATTTCTTCCCTTCAACGAGATTCATCCTGAATATTATAAACAGGAGATCAGTCAGAAAAATAAAAAACTGATCGAACAGCATCAGTGGAAAAAACTGAGAATTACCGATGTGCTTGAACGCGGGCAGGAATTACTGGTTCAGGTGGTAAAAGAAGAAGTGGGAACCAAGGGGGCAAATATGACCACCTACCTTTCCATTCCCGGTCGTTGTGTGGTTCTTATGCCTGGGTCGGATTCCACTGGTATCTCCAGGAAAATTTCGGGAGAAGAACGCCGCTCTCAACTTCGTGATATTATAACGAGCCTCAGCATTCCTGAAGGGGTCGGTTGGATTGTTCGAACTGCAAGTATTGATATTACCAAAACAGCTCTCAGTAAAGATGTTCGCTATCTGGCGAAACTCTGGAAAGAGATTAAGAAGAAAGGCCAGACCCTTGAAGGTGTAGGGATGGTCTATCAGGATCATGATTGTGTGTTGCGTTTTCTGCGTGAACATTTTGACCCTGAGATAAAAGAAATTTTAGTTGATGATCTGGCTGCCTTTGAAAAGGTGAATGATTTCCTCGATCAGCTTCCTTCCAAGCAGAGTGGGGCAAAGGCACGTCTGCACAAGGGTTCACGGCCAATCTTTAATCAGTTCAATGTTGAAGATCAGATCGAATCTATTTACCAGCCCCATGTCCCATTGCCTTCGGGAGGGTCCATCGTAATAGATCCTACAGAGGCACTGGTTGCGATAGATGTCAACTCCGGCTCCACCGGTAAAGGAAAAAATTTCGAGGATTCAATTTTTAAAGCGAATATGGAAGCGGCAACAGAGCTGGCCCGCCAGCTGCGCCTCCGCGATCTTGGTGGTTTGATTGTTGTGGACTTTATCGATATGCGAAGTAATAAAAATATTCGAGAAGTGGAACGGCAGGTCAAAAAGGCCATGAAGCGTGACAGGGCGAAGGTGGATACCAGCCGGATCTCCAAGTTTGGACTGATGCAGATATCCAGACAAAAGCTGGGTGCTCCTATTGAAACAAGTAATTACAGGGTGTGTGAACATTGTAAGGGGCGTGGTTTGGTCCGTTCTGTGGAAACACTAGCTCTCTTTTATCTGCGTCGAATTCAGACAGGTGCCAGTCGTAAAGAGGTGAATCAGGTGGAAAGTCATTTTCCTCTGGATGTTGCCGGATATCTTCTTAATAATAAACGCCATGAAATAAATGATATCGAAACACGCAATAAAGTTTCAGTGATTATTGTTGCTGACCCTGCCTTAAAGCCGGCAGATCATAATATTTTATTTCATAAGCAGGAAAAAATACAAAAAGGTAGAAAACAGCCTTGAGGAAATAGTTGGATTGGGGTATATAATCCAACTTGCATGCACTAGTAGCTCAGCTGGATAGAGTACCTGACTACGAATCAGGGGGTCGCAGGTTCGAATCCTGCCTAGTGTACCAGTAATTTAAGGCACTTATCGTTAATTCGGTGAGTGCCTTTTTTTGTTTTTCGTGGGCTTTGCAAATATTTTGCAAACAAACAGGTGTGCGTTCGTAATGTCTCCTACCTCGTTTTTTTCTCAAAATTCTGATAGAATTCTACTTTGCTCGATAACGATATCAATTTGAAGGTAAGCGAAAAGAAGAAGGGCAGGGATGCGCTTCTGAAGAAATGATCACAGAAAAAGCGACTCTAACTCTTGCTGCGTTGAAAGAAGCAGTAAGAACCGGAAACGATGAACCCATAATTTCCGGGTAACGAGAAGTAAAAAAGGAGCCGAATAGAAAAATTCTAGGTCATTCTACTATTGCAATGACAGAGAGTTATGCTCGTCTTGCCCCGAAGGAGTTCAGGGCCGCCGTTAATTTGATGGAACAAGGTATTGCAGAAAGTCGAGCCAATAGTAAGGGCGATTCTGAAAGGATAATCAATATAGAATAAGATTCTTTGCGGGTATTGTTAGCTCTCAATTTGAGCATTTTGCAAGAAGCTCACAAGGCAATAAAAGGAGTCTCCTTTATTTTAATCTAATAAGGTGGTATTTCTTTTTAAATCAAAGATATCCCATGTTCTTAAACAATCTTTTGGAGGTCAAACTGAAAAAGATTTTGTTATTTTTAGTCACTGGTTGAGCGTTAACATTAGGAGGAGAGTCGTTTGCTGAAAACAAACCTATCTACTTCAAATCATCTAGCGTGGTCATTCGTCACGCATACATCTGACAAAATGACCAAGTTCCTTGTGACCAGGCAGCGCAGCTCCGTTATCAAATGAAACTACCCACATATACAGATCACTCTTTACAGTGGATGTTATGTAATGATACCAACCTATATTAGTATGGGGTTAAATTTGATTTCCAATTTTAAAATTTGTATCAAATTTTTCTTGTGACCAAATAGTTTGTATTTCTTCTGAATATGTCATAAGCTCCACTTTATTGTCATGGGATACATTGCTATCTCTGATTGCCTTGTTGAATTGTATTTGTTTTATA
>JAOZKX010000443.1 GCA_029935135.1 Desulfocapsa sp. | reverse complement strand
GTAACCATGGGCGGCATGCCGGCCTCAAAAACTGCTATACGGGATGCGGGAGTATCGCCAGTAAACAACTGGCAGATGAAGAATGCAAGAAAAGGGGCAAGCAGGAGTTTTACTGCCAGACCAAAACAGAACGGAACAGTATGCCCGGGAGCCAGGCGTATTTTCAGCTGCATCCCTATGGCAACCATCACCACAGGGACGAGAGAAGCACTGATCAATCCCAGGCTTTCTGCAATAAGTGGATGCTGCAGCAACCTTGCAAAAATAAGTGCTGCCAGTAGAGCCAGAAAAGGTGGAAAAAGAAAAATCTTTTTTATAATCTGGATAATGCCTGGCCTCTGTTGGCCGCTGTAAAGGGCCAAAACAAAAGAGCCATAGGTGGAAAGAGCAAGAAAAGAACCAAACTGATCATAAATGATTCCATAGGAAACCATATCTGTGCCCCAAAAGGCCTCGATCATTGGAATCCCCAGAAAAGAGGTATTACCCAGGGGAACAGTGAGAAGCAACACTGCAGTGACTTCCCGTGACCAACTGAGTAGTCGACTGCCGCACAAAACCATAGCAGCCCCGAAAGCTGTCATAATCCAGGGCATAAGAAGCAGAACAAGCAGATCCGAAGAAAAACTGAGCGTTGGAACCTGCCGTAAAATAAGGGCCGGAAGAGCTATCCAGATAACATACAGGTTGAGAGACAGTGGCGTGTTGTCGGGGAACACCCTCAATCGCTGTATACAGAGACCTGCAGTAAGGCAGATAAATATGAGAATAAAATTTTCCAGAAACTAACGATTCCTGCGATTGTACTGCAAATTTCTCTTGGACTCTTCGAGCCACTCTGTCTCTGACTTATTTAACTCTACCTGAGAGTCAATCAAGGCATCTTCTCTTAATTTGTCCATGGTCGCTTCGGCACATAAGAGGGCGGCAGGATAATCATTCCTGAAAGCCACTCGGTCCCTTGTTTCTGTCAGGCTTTCACACTCTTTCTGCACCCATTGCGGATAATTTCTCAGGGCCTTCTGAGCATCTGCGAAGGCCAAAGAAGAGAAGAAAACCACTATTGCCAATACAATACTAACCTTCATTTGTCCCCCTCTTCTTCCATTGTAAATCAACACACATGGTCATGGCGAGACCCTCTTCCGGGCCTTGCGCCAAAAAGAAAAACAAGGAGAAACAGCAGTTGCAATTACATCCTTGTCACAATGATGCGGAAAACTCAGCTGGTAAACAGTTCTACTCGGCTATCGCCTTCTCCACAGCCCCCCTGACAGAAATGGCATAGGGATGGTGTTTACGAAGAAATATCGGCATATTATTTCGAGCATTTCTTGCCTCCGCCATAGATGGATACATTCCATAGAACACTAACACAACAGGGGGATCCACCGGGCGTTCAAGCACAACCAGCCTCTCTGACACGGCCAGATAGTCCGGTTGGGTTAATATTCGTTTCAAATTCGTCTCAGCCTGAGCAGAAGTCAGGACCATCAACTGAATGGTAAACTTATCATTGAAACGACCACTTCGCCACTCTTCACCAGCGAGAATAAAACTCCCGAGAACAGGATCGGAAGCACTCTCTGGCATCGTCCTCACAACATCGACAACTGCCGGAGCAACCGGCGGCCTTGAGGGAATAGTTTCAGCTCTCTGCTCTGGTACTATCTTCTTTTTCTTCGTGGCCGTAAGCTCTTGTATTCCCGCATCGTACACTATTTTATCACGCGGAGAGAGTTCAAGGACGGTTGACTCAGTACCAGAACCTTCTATGATTTCAACAGGGGCAATCTCCACAGGAGTGCGTTGTTTTACAGGAACAATCTCCACATCTTTTATCTCAGTTTGTACAACAACCACTTCTGTCTGAATAATTTCTTCGGCTTCAGCAATGACTGTTTTCTCAACTTCAACAACTTCCTGTATGACCATTGTTATGGGCGATTGATGCTCTTCAACGGGAACCATCAGAGGGGGTTTTTCTGCTATCGTGGTAATTATTTCTGCCTCAGTTTGCTCGACAACTTCCCCCTTATCATTTCCACTAAAAATAAAAACAATAAGCAGTAGCAAAAGGACAACCCCTCCCCCTCCATACAAATACTTTGCAGGAAGGCCCAAACGATCAATAACGCTACCCGATGATTCCGGAATTTTTTCTATGGTGCATGAATCTTTCACATGATCCAATAATACCAGAAATGAAGTTTCAGCATTCGATGACTGCAGTGATTCATCAGCAAGGATGTTAATCACACTTAGATTTCCCTTTGCCATAAGTGCAATTTTTTCTGCAGCTTC
>JAOZKX010000082.1 GCA_029935135.1 Desulfocapsa sp. | reverse complement strand
CGACTTCTTCTCCCTTATACAGGGAAAAGGCTCCTTCACGATTTCGTAAAGATCGCAAACACTTTCCACCTGCGCAAGTATGATATCGATTACAGATAATTATGCTAACTCTTTTCATCTTATTGGCTCTTCTTTTTAAGAAAAAATAGCTTGTTGGAAAGGCGTAACCTTTGTTTTGCCTCCTTGCTAAGCTCGGCACAAAATCATATCTGAACTAATTCATATTGTGTAAAAGTTCTGACTACCTTTTACAAATGAACCACTATTCATTTAACTTCGATTGAAATATTTTTCACGCTAATTATGAAACAAAACGATAAATGTAGTGCCATAACGACAGCCAGAAACACGGTAACCTAATGAAATTGCCTGAGTTGTTTGTTTGACGCCACAAAGTTGGGTTAGGTACAGCAACGGGAGCAGCGATAGGTGTTGTACTGGTAGTTTACCTACAACATGTAACATTGGATTCACTGAGCTTTGGCCATCAATACACCAGTATTTTTATGGTTTTTACAGCGATATTGCTGCTCTCATCAGGCCTGAGTTTCTAAATGAAAAGTGATAAAGAAATTCACTGGTGGCAGGACTTTGCAAATATGGCACCAGGGAATGTACTGGCACTCCTGCGAGCCAAACGATTGGGAAGGCGCATACCTGTCGGACAAAGTCGTAGAGTGCAAACCTATGAACGGATTTTGACAGGAAATACGCTGATTCAACAGGAATTACACGCTCAGTCATTGAAAAGTGCTGATCCCTATGAAAGGAGTGCAGCATACCGATCCCTTAGAGCAGTTCCCCGGCAAGAAAGCTTTGAGCTTGTACTGGAAGAAGCATCAGATGCTGACAGTCCTTTTCAAGCTGAGGCGATTAATGCACTGGGATTTCTGGGTGACAAACAAGCGGGGCTCTCACTGAAAGACAGTATATTGCATCATCCAGGGAGAATTCGTGCAGCAGCTGTCAGCAGCATGCATTGTGCGCACAGATACGCCTTGGTATAGCAGGTGAGGATGATGAAATACTGATTATGTATAAGGCCCTTAATTCAGCCGAGGATAGCAAACAAGTATTGATGGCTTTGGTCGATGAATATAGAACAGATTTACTCTGGAAAATCCTCATCACCGACATCCAATCTCAATAATCATCGCGTTATCTTGAGTTGTGTGCAATTTCCCTGGCAGGAAACCTTGGTGTACTCGGTTCATGCACCGAGATTTTGGTAATGGATGGGGTGGCGGCATGGCGAGAAGTGACAACAGATTTGTTCCCCCTGAATTCAGGCATACCCGAAGAGCTGGAAAGTGATAATTTCAGACTATGGCATGGTGACATGTTGAGTGAATATAAGGTGGAAAAAGTACAGATGAACTTCTCTGTCAGCAGTACTTTTTTACTTACAGCATTTAACCAGGAAAGAAACTCCAAACTCCAGTCTATCGGTTAGAAACTGAATATTTTATTTCTTGAACAATTCGGAATGAGATCCGGTCCTTTCGAGATACATATCTGTATCAGTTTTCCGGTAAATAAGCAGCCAGTCTGGGGCAAGATGACAATCCCGGTGGCCTTTCCAGTTGCCAGTTAAGGAATGATCTTTGTATTTCGGATCGAGTGGCTGTCCACCGACCAGCAGCATGACAATTGTTTCTAGTTTTGTAAGGTCTCTATTTTGGCGTTTAATCCGCTTATAATCCTTCTTGAACTGTGTGGTATAATGGATGTTCAATTATCCAACTCCTGAAACAGATGATCCACTGAGTCAACTTTATGCAGTTCTTTTCCATTTTCAGTGTCCAGCAGAGTCTTTGCTGTAAGCTCATTTGGGACTTTTAACTCAAACGGGATACCCTGCTGCAAAGTGATCTGGGAAAGATACATGGATATCGCTTCAGACATGGTTATGTTGAGTTTCTTTAAAATCTCCTGAGCATTTTTTTTAACGGTTGGATCTACACGGGTTTGAATAGTAGCGGTTTTCAACATGGTTTTCTCCTAGTTAGCATGCGATCATGTCATTACATTGGCACTACTTATACAATATAGGATTTTATGCGACAAAAGCAATGACTTTTTGCTCACCACAAAATGTAACTATTTAAAAAAAACAGTGGTACGCCTATTTTGCCCTTTGCATAACTGTTGACGAAAATATTTAACAAAAGAAAAACCAGGTAGGTTTTATCCAAAGAGGCTCAAGCAGAATAAATAACTGAGGGAATTTTAAGTTAAACCGGAAGACAGTTGACAGCAAGAACACGCCATTGGCAATCTTTCAAATTTAGTCAAAACCGCAGGTAAAACTTATTCCTGATGCTCTTTCGGGAGCAGATGATTACAAGCAAACCCGTCTATTGCCGTTACAGGGCAAGAATAAAAGAGACATTATCCTCCCCACCGGCCTGCAGAGTTTCCTGCAATAACTGGTCGGCTCTGCCTTCCAGACTCTCTTTAGCAGAGAGAATCTTCTGAATCCTCTCATCGGGAAGCATATCGTGCAGACCGTCGGTGTTAAGAAGAATAAGATCATCAGGATGGAAATCGAAGGAACCGCTGTCCGGAACAATATCCTCCTCGCCCATACATTGCTCCAGGAAATGATTCAGCTTATGGTTTCCGATCTCATGCCAGCCAATCTTACCCTGATCGTACAGTGCTCGGGAGAGTGTCTGGTCTCTGGTCTGGCATCGGAGCAGACCGTTGTCTAGATGATAAATCCGACCATCACCGATATGGGCCCATTGCACTGTATCCTGCCGAATCAGGGCAATACTTGCTGTACTCCCCATACCATCTATTTCCGGGTGAGCTGCCCCATACTCCATAATTGTATCCCCGGCAGCAATCAACATGGCAACAAGATCTAGAGAAGCCGACTCCATACACTGTTGGGCAATAGATTCCACCACCAGAGAGGCAGCGACATCTCCACCAGGGTGCCCACCCAGGCCATCAGCAACCAGAAGCAGGAGAGCATCTGCTGAGATTTTCTGCACCAGCAGTCGGTCCTCGTTTCTCTCTTTTTTCAGACCAGTGTGTGAGCGTGAAACAACTTGCATAATTAATCCGGGAATAGCATCAAATGAGACACTAACTTGCTGTCACATTTTCAAAATCGGCCAACTGCATACGGATACCGGACTGACTGGCGCGAGTACTGAACTCTTCTAATAACTCGGCCAGGATTGCCCGTTGTTCCTCGGTGTAAAACAGAAAAAGTGAACTCATATGCTGTCGGACCACTGCAATATCATGCAGACCGATCTCCTGGGCCAGGATTTCCAGTTCTGTTATCGCCTCCTGGACATTTTGGAAGCGGTCTTTCGCTTTTCTGGAGCAGGCCTTCATGATAAACTGACAGAGGCGTTCAGGAAGCCCCGACCTGAATGCAGCCGGACTGGCAATGTCTTCTGACAGCCGCTGGTTGATCATATCCATCAGATCTTCATCTGGAAAAGGCCGCAGACCTGTTATCATCTCAAAGGCAGTAATGCCCAGGCAATAAATATCTGTTCTAGCATCCACCGGATAGGAATCAATCTGCTCCGGGGACATATATTGAATGGTCCCTTCCATTTCAAAGTTTTCACTGCCGGTCGGACAGGCCAGGCCGAAATCAAGAATCTTCACCGTCCCGTCACCCTGCACCAGAATATTATCCGGCTTGATATCCTGATGAACGATATCGAGATTATGGGCATAATCGAGCCCAGCACAAATCTGGAGCAGATAGGTGACTGTCTGCTCCGGGCTGAGCATCCCTGTCCGTTTAAGCACCTGTTTAAGGGACTCTCCCTCCAGGTATTCCATAATAATGAAGTGAGTAGCATAGAGCGATTCGATATCATAGACATGAACGATATTGGGATGGTTCATGCCGGCAATAATTTCTGCTTCTTTGATAAACTTGGCGCTGAACTCTTCATCCATGGCCATCTGATGCTTGAGCATCTTTATTGCTATGGTCTTATTCAGAGCCTGATGAAGCCCCTGATACACAATGGCCCACGCCCCGGTGCCAAGTTTGCGTTTCGCAATATACTTCCCAACGATCCTGTCCGTTGCATGGGTAGATGCCTCCAGCCTGTTACTGAGCAACTCAGTTAAAAAAGTGCGCAACTCACTGAAACGGGATATGGCCTGGTCAAAGTTTACCTTATCCAGTTTCCAGAGGATCATATCTTCCAGAGCTGTGAAATTTGCCACACGCGGTTCGCCGGTCAAAAGGGCCATCTCACCCACCAGATCCCGGGGACCCAGCTGAGTTAAAATGATTTTTTCTCCATCTTTATCTATCGAAACCTGCCCCGTACCCTTTTCAATAATAAAAAGACTGTTTGCCTCATCACCCTGGGTTATAAATTGTTCACCATCAGGCACATCACAGGGAGTCAAACAATTAAGCAGAACCCATAGATTTTTTCGCGGCCAGTATTTAAGCAGCGGCAGGGTAAGGAAAAATTCAAGATTCTCAATGATGCGATTCAAAGGTGAAGACGCTTCCAAACAACTCTCCTGACTGGAGAGTTCCTGCTTTACGCGAAGACCACTGTGACAAACAGTATCTTCGATCCGTTCGGACCAGACACACTCACTTTCATAGTCCTGCCATATTTTTTCCTTAAAATTATAATACTTAATAATCAGAGACTGTTCTGCATCGATGGGTTGGGGAGATTCTACCATCAGCCCATCATCCGACTGATTACAGATACCGACAAAACAGCAGCACTGGTCGCTCCCCTCCACTGTTTTGGCACTGTCTTTTGTCTGCCAGATGGCAATACCAAGTCCAAACTGCGGATCATCTTCTCGTGTGCATTGTCGCCGTTCTTCTGTTTTAGTCATGGGATATTAGCCAGTTATGATTGAACAAGAAAGGTTTCGGGGAATTTTCTACAACTTCTTTTCTGTTTATTATTCAATCTACACCCTACCACCGAAAGTGACTTTTTGCAGTCTGTTTCAGGATGTTGCCAAAAATGATTTTTATTTCTTCCCCTTTCACTTCAATTGCTTTTATGCTATGCCTCTATAATGACCACACTGTATCAAAACGAATAACATTTTCCCATATCAAAAAAATGAACGATCACCTCCTGCAACACCTTATCTGCCCCATTTGCCTGCCCACTGAGATTGCCCTCGACTGCACAGTCAGGGACAAACAGGACACGGATATTATCAGTGCCACTCTTCACTGCAGCGGCTGCAACAGTACATTCCCCATTGATGATGGGGTTGCTTTCCTTGATCCTGCAAAGACAGAGCTGGAGAACCCGACCGAGAATAAATATGAGCAGGATACTGTTGTATCCTCCTATCTCTGGAGTCATTATGGAGACCTTCTTGGTGATGAGAACTGGAGTGATGCCTACCCCCACTGGTCCCGGCAAATCCAGACCACATCCGGCCTGGGCCTCGATCTTGGAGCGGCTGTGGGCCGTTTTACCTTTGAGCTTGCGGGCAAGTGTGATTTTGCCGTTGGACTGGACAACTCCCTTGCCTTTATCGACACAGCAAGGAAACTGATGCAGAACAAAAAGATCAATGTACAGCTGAAAGAAGAAGGTCACCTATGCCGTACAGAAACCATCCATATTCCAGATAGTTGGCAAAGGGAGAACATGGATTTTATTGTGGCCGATGCCCTGCGTCTTCCTTTTCGCACAGATGCTGCCTCGATTACAACATCCCTGAACCTGATTGATAAGCTGCCCCACCCCCTGCAACATCTGCAGGAGATGAATCGCGTCTCGCAACAGGAGGATGCACAATGTCTTCTTTCCGACCCATTTTCCTGGTCTGAAGAGGCAGCAGCAGCGGACGAATGGCTGGGAGGGAAAAAAGAGGGCGACTTTACCGGCTTTGGCCTTGATACCGTGCAGGAAATTTTCACCAGGGGAACACACAACATCATGCCCCCCTGGCAGGAAGAAGCAAGGAGCCATGTCTGGTGGAAAATCCGAACCCACCGCAACCATTACGAACTGATCCGCAGTTGTTACCTGAAAGCCAAACGCTAACCTGACTATTAAAGAACAAAACCAAAAATAAACATGAAAAAACATACAGTTTGCCGCATGTGTTCTTCCTGCTGCCCGGTTATTGCCGAGGTGGAAAACGGGAGATTGATTTCTGCTGAACGTAAATCCATCTTCAAACCGGAGAAGAGATACAACTGCGCCAAATTGCGCGTAGCCTCCGAAATTGTCTACTCGGACAAACGCCTTCTCACCCCGCTTATCCGTAAAACGAAAGGTGGGAAGCTGGAACAGGCGTCCTGGGATGAAGCCCTTGATCTGGTGGCCTCAAAGTTTAAACAGTACAAAGAACAGTCCGGTGCAGAATCCATTGCCTGGCTGCGGGGAATGGCTGCCGACTGGGGCGCCCCCTGGGATTACGCCAACCGCCTGATGAACTGTTACGGCTCACCCAATACCATTGGTAACGGTTCTGTCTGTTTTGTGGCCAGAGAGATGGCTCACACCTATACCTATGGCTCCATGGCCTACCCGGAAGCCGGGGCTGCAAAATGCATCATTGTCTGGGGCAAACATGATGGCGACACGGCACTGGGCATGGCCGAAGCCATAAGCAAAGGACATGAAAACGGAGCCCATCTTATTGTCATCGATCCCATTGAAACACGTCTGGCCAGAGGAGCTGATACTTTTCTCCAGATCAAACCCGGCCATGACGGACTCCTGGCCATGGCCATGATCCACACCATTATTGAAGAAGATCTCTATGATCATGAGTTTGTCGATAGCTTTACTGTCGGCTTTAAGGAACTGGCGCAAAGTGCTGCTGCCTTTGCCCCGGAACAGATAGCGGAACGGATCTGGCTGGATGCAGAAACCATCCGCACTGTGGCCCGACTCTATGCCAGCACAAAACCTGCCTGCATTGTGGATGGAAATGGCCTTGATATGCAGCTGGATATGTTTCAATCCACGCGGGCCGTGGCCCTTTTAAGAGGCCTCTGCGGCAATATCGATCAGCACGGGGGGGATGTCCTTCCCCAACCCATCAAGGTCCTAAATATTCAAGAACAGGAGAGGGTCAGTAACGATATTGAACCCATCACCAGGGACTATCCATTATTTGATACCTTTAATGCCACATGGGGACGACAGGTACAATCCTGTGTTATTGATGCCATCCTTGATAAAAATCCCTATCCACTGGAGATGGTCGTTGTCCAGGCTGGTAACCCTGTGGTCACCATGGCGGATGCAAAGCGGGCCCATGCTGCTTTTTCCAGTGTCAATTTTCTGGTGGCAATTGATATGTTTATGACCCGTACCGCAAGCCTTGCTGATGTGGTGCTACCTGCATCTTCCTGCTTTGAAAAAACACAACTCAACCGGGCAGCGACCCGTAACAATCCGATTATCCTGCAGGACCAGGTGATTGATCCCATTGCGGATTCCTGGCCCGACTGGAAGATTGTCTTTGAACTTGGGCGACGCATGGGCCTTGGAGAAGAGTTTCCCTGGCAAAATGCAGAGGACGCCATCGACTTTCAGTTGGCTCCTGTGGGAAAAACAGTTGCGGATTTACGGAAAAACGAGGCAGGTACCCGAATAGAAGAAATAAAATATTCAAAATTCCAGGAAAACGGCTTTAGTACTCCATCCGGTAAGTTCGAATTCTATTCACAAAAACTTGCTGATAACAACTTTGACCCCGTCCCCTATTCATCCGGATACCCGGCAGAGCCCATTGGTTTTGATGATCAAAAAGAGGAATAC
>JAOZKX010000442.1 GCA_029935135.1 Desulfocapsa sp. | reverse complement strand
GTCACACTGCTAGTCACGACATAAGGACTGTTCCCCACTGTCCAAGTCGTATCACTGCTGATGCTGCCACTGACATCTGTTTTTGCATAGACTATTGCTTGCAGTATCAATATAAGATACACTATTTTTTTCATTATCACTACCACCCATTTATTAGCTATCTTTGATTATTATACTCCTCATCAACTGAAGCAATTATAAAATAGGGATAAAGGTTTGATTGTACTTATTTGAAGTTAGTTATTTCTTGTTATATCAAGCAGACAAAGAGAAATAGAGTTTCAGAAACGATGGCTTCAGACTCACTATGATGCGGGACTGCCCGTAGGAAATGCCCTTGGGGTGAAAGTCTCCGATTCCGTTCCTCACAGATCACCTATCCGCACACTCCTCCGTCCCCTGCACCCAATACTCCGTACCAGGATCACAGGGAGAAGTATTTTAGCCCACTCCTGTTTGACCAGGCACCGTTTCCAAAATTCGACCAGACATAACCGAAGAAACCAAAACCAACTACATCAATACATTTTCACATCATCAAAAAAGACTTTTGCAGTTGTAAAATAACCCGCTCCAAGGGCCACTTGTGCAGGGGAAACGGATGGATGCATCGGGAATGTCGTATAGGAGGTTCCGTCGTATGTGCCGCTGGCCAATGCGCCGTCAATATAGATCTGATATGTTTTTGCTGGATTGTCATATACTATTTTTACATGATACCACTGCTGCGGTGTAAACGCTGTAATCTCATAGATATTTCCACCGGAATAAAATGCAGAAAATTTTCCATCTTTAAATTGCAATCCACCAACGAATGTTCCCCAAGGCCCAATATCTTTATTATTAAGCGTGAACGAACCTGCAACGCCTGATACAACATAGATATTTGATTTAACTGTGACCTTATCTGGTATAGCGGCAGGTGTTTTGTAAATACTGGCCGCCCATCCACTTCTGCCTTCAATCTGAAAAGAGTGGTCGGGGCTTTTGTAAACTGTATCGATGACTTTCTGGTTGGCATCACCTGTTCCATTGTATTTGATTATCCATCCCGGAGGAAGTGTACCTACAGCATCATTGTCAAAATTGTCATCAATTATCATTGGAGGTATTGGCTGAATACAGCGAATAGACATACCCATTGATCGAGCACCTTCGTCTACTGATGCATCACTAATACTGAAAGATAAACCTCTGGAATAGGGGGAGTCAGAAGCAGATGTCGACCAGACATAACCAATATGATCTACATAACCGAATTGTCCATTACTGCTACGGCTACCGGCAGATGGCCATCTAAGTAAACTTTCAAATGCACCGCCACTATTATTGCTCTCCCATGATTTCCTCTCTGTGTCCAGTTCATCATCTGTCGGTACTCTGAAATCGGCAGGACAGACAGAGCTTCCATCAACGGCACTCCAATTTGTACTTCTCATGTCACCATCAGAATCTACAGAAGCCCAGTCCCAATCCCCAGTAATAAACTTAATTCCTGCATTCTCCACATCTGCTGCCTGCACTGTGGTAGTTTTGCTACATAACTTTTCATGTCCATCCGCTTTTCTGCCCCACTGGTAATAATCTCCATAACACGCTGTATCGTTATGTTCAGTGCATGCCTGTGTGGCACCGAGGTTTCTGTCTAACCATACTCTGCCTGTTGCAGAGGTCACTTTACAATAACTTGAGCCATTATGAGTTATAGGATCTGCACAAGCTATGGCAGTGACTTCCACACTGCTTGGGACACTCTCCGCCATCTCATCACTCACCACCAACTCTATCATATAGCTTCCCTCTTTGTCTGGTGAAAATGTTGGTTCTTCGAGAGTGGCATCAGAAAAAACTGTCATACTCCCTGCGGGTTTTGTCTTTATCATCCATAGGTAAGACAAGTTGTCCCCATCAGCATCCCAACTGCCCGTGCCGTCCAGAATAACTGCTGTACCTACAGCTATATCTCTCTGATCTGCTCCGGCATTTGCATTTGGTATGGTGTTGATATCGTTACAGGTTTTATTTGTGCCCTGCTCAAGTTGTTCGCCATCTGGGCACTCGGGAAGAGTAAATCCCGGAGGTATTACCGCCTGTGCAGTTGTACAGGTACTTTTATCTCCCTGTATCATGCGTTCTCCATTTGGACAGGTAGGTATATAGAGACCGGGAGGGGAAACAGTGTTTCCTTTGATACAATGCACTGTGCCTTGTGCCATGTACTCTCCACAGGGACAGCTATTGGTTTGTGCGTAGACTACTGTCAGAAAAAGAAAATTGGTCAAGAAGGGTTGTAATAATCGCAAAGTTTATTCCTTTTATTTAATT
>JAOZKX010000002.1 GCA_029935135.1 Desulfocapsa sp. | reverse complement strand
TCCAGAGCTTCTTGAGGGCTGCAAAAAGAAACCCATTGCCACCCACCTTGAAGATAATTACCGCATCCCTGCATTTATTCCAGACCTTAAAAGAATGAAAAGGAGCAAAAAAGTGCCCGCTCCCTTTAAAAAGTTCCTTACCATTATGCAAGGGTGCAACAACTTCTGTTCTTATTGTGTGGTCCCCCACACCAGAGGCAGGGAGATATCGCGAAGTACCAGTGACATATTGAACGAAGCTCATGCTTTAGTTGACGGTGGTATAAGGGAAATTACCCTGCTTGGGCAGAATGTGAACTCCTATGGACAAACCAACATTGTAAACAGCGACAGTTCAGCATATCGGTTTTCTGATCTTCTCCGTGCAGTTGCCAAAATCCCAGGCCTGAAAAGACTCCGCTTTACCACCTCAAACCCTAAAGATCTGTCTGATGATCTGATGCGATGTTTTGCCGAAATCGAAATACTCTGCCATCAGTTTCACCTCCCGGTACAATCAGGATCGAACAAAATACTTACTCGCATGAACCGAAAATACACCAGGGAACACTATTTGCGTCTGGTTGATGCTTTACGCGGTTATTGTCCTGACATTGCGCTCACTACTGACATGATAATAGGCTTCCCCGGTGAAACCGAAGAGGACTTCAATGACACCATGTCCCTTCAGGAAGCTGTGCGTTATCACGGTTCCTATTCTTTTAAATATTCAGACCGTCCAGGAACCAGGTCTGCTGAATTCGAAGATAAAGTTGCTGAGAATGTTAAAGCTGAGCGACTTGCTGTTTTTCAAAAACGACAGGACGAAATGAACTTATCTCACAACAAGGAATACCTCGGAAAAACATTGGCCGTGATGATAGAAAAAACCAGCAAAGAGTCAATTGTTGCCCGGGCAGAAACGAATCACCTCGTCCATATCAAGCAACCTTTTGGACAGCATACGCCTGGTGATATCATCCCAGTACGCATTGTACATGCAGGGCTACATTCCCTTAATGCAGAAGTTCTTCCTCAGGATTAACAACACCAACCATCAACCTAAAAACACGATTAATATGATTGACCTGCACACACACACATTTTTCAGTGACGGGGCGCTTGTCCCTGCTGAACACCTTCGGCGAGTAGAAGTTCTTGGATATAAGGCAGTTGCCATCACAGATCATGCAGATAGTTCAAATCTGGATTATATCATCCCACGCATCGTACAGGCAGCCAAGGACCTAAACCCACATTCCAAAACTCGCCTACTTCCCGGAATAGAGTTGACTCATGTGCCCCCTGCCCTGGTCAAACCTCTTACCAAACAGGCCCGGCTCCTTGGTGCACTTGTTGTCGTTGTCCATGGTGAGACTCCTGTGGAACCTGTAATCGCTGGAACAAATTTAGCTGCCATTGAAGCCTGTGTCGATGTTCTGTCGCACCCCGGGTTTATCACCGAAGAAGAAGTCCAGCTTGCTGTTAAAAATAATGTAATGATAGAACTCTCAGGTCGTAAAGGCCATTGCCTCACTAACGGCCATGTGGCCAAACTCGCCCTAAAATTTGGAGCAAAGCTTGTTGTTAACGCTGATGCCCACGAACCTGGGGACTTCCTTACCTCAGAAATGGCAAAAAAAGTAGCCCTTGGAGCTGGTTTGTCAGAGGATCAATACCTGGAAGTTAGAAAGAACATGTCCCTTTTCGTTGACAGCATTTAAACAGACACTAGACAGGCAATACTTTTATGTCCAACCAATACCCTTCACCACTCACCCAAATAAGCCTAAAAAAAACACTTCTTTGTCTTCCGTTTCTCTTGAGTATTGCAATGTTGTTTGCTCAGGTCTCTTTTGCTGCCCCTGGCGATAAAGCAAATGAATCCATTGCAAAGCCCAATGACAGCGATGTGGCAATTCGGGCAACTGATAAAGACCTGTCTGATCTGCAACCCAAACTCACTGAACTTGAAAAAAAAATGCTGGATATGCATTCCGAAATTTCCACTATTAACGAAACACTGGAAATCCAGGAACAATTTCTCACCCTCTCTCAGAAAAAAAATAAACTTGAGGAGCATTTCCATCTCTTAAAGGTAGATTCAAAAAAGAATTCTCAGCAATTAAATGAATTGCAGAATGAATTGCAAGTCATTGAGAGAAGTCTACTCGCTGCTGCAGACACCCTTAACCAAGATATCGCCACCCTCGATCAGTGGCTTGATTTCTGGTCAACTGAAGAAGGAAAACTTGATCAATGGCATGAAGGGTTAGGGGCCAGCAGTTCTTTACCGATAGTTATCAAAAAGCTGAAAAAAATGCAGGGAACTGTGGATCAGGCCAGGGTAGATATTGACTCTCACTTAACGCCACTGCTTTTGCTCCAGGAAAAATCAGGCAGAATACAGGTTGCCGGCTACAAACTCCACCTGCAAGTGGAATCACTCTTTAAAGATCGATATCAACGCGGAATCTATAGTCACGCCCCCCCCTTCTTCTCAAGAGAATTTACAGATCAGTTCAACTCCAAACTTTGGCGAGATTGCCTGAAAGGGATCATACTGATACTGCAGCCTGACACCAAATATCTTTTCAAAGAAAAAACCCTGATTACATTGAGTGTTTTCTTTTTTTTACTGATCTATGGTGTCTTTTATTCGTGCAAACAGTATCTCCATGGATCAGAGCAATTGCTTTTTGTTTCCAGAAGACCCATCTCTATATCCATTTTTCTTACCATCTTGTTTTTTTTAACATTTACTGCCAACCCGCCTCAGTTCTGGATCGCCCTTTTTCGTGCCATTTCTCTTATCACTGTTATCCGTATCAGCAGAGCAATTATTGCCGATAGTGCTCAAAAAAGCAGCGTCACCCGACTTGCCCTGGTACTTCTTGTTACAGATCTGCTGGTTATGGTCAATTTACCCATGCCCTTAATGCGCTCATATCTCCTTTTTGTTTCTCTTGTCTTTATTATATTTTTGCTGGCAAAAGAAAAAGAAACGAGAAAACATGCATCTCAGGTAAGAAAGTTCTTCTGGATCCGTCGTGTTGCCCTTTTCTTTCTCCTTGCAGTTCTGCTTGCAGAGATAAGTGGTCAGGCAGACTTGGCATTTTTTATTTTCTCTGCTTCTCTGAAGACTTTTTATACAGGACTCTTTATCTGGATTCTCTACCTCTTGCTGTTGGCAACGATAGCGATAGCGCTTCATTATGTGCCCTTTTCTCTCATCAAAAAGAATACGGATAAGATCACCACAATGATCCGTCCTGTTGTTATTGCCTGCTCCCTACTCTCATTTCTTGTTTATTCTCTGGTTTGCTGGCGTTTATTTCCAACGGCAACCAACGCAGCGGTATATATCAGCTCTATTGGTTTTACTTATAATGAAATTCATATTTCACTGGGGGTGTGTATCACTGCCGGCCTTTTTCTCTATGCTTCCCTCTGCCTTTCCAGAATGATTCAGGCCACCTTGCTCCAGTCTGTCCTTCCCCAGCAAAACATTGATAAAGGGCTGCAGTTATCCATCACTAAGCTTTTACATTATGCTATTATGTTGGTAGGCTTTCTGCTGGCCTTAGGAGCACTTGGATTTAGTCTCACCAATTTAACTATACTTGGTGGAGCACTTGGCGTTGGCATAGGGTTTGGATTGCAGGAAATTATAAAAAACTTTGCCTGTGGCCTTATACTACTCTTTGAACGGCCAATTAAACTTGGAGATGTCATTGAGGTCGGCGAAGAGATGGCCGTTGTAAAGGAACTTGGCCTACGGGCCACAGTTGTTGAAACCTTTGATAAGGCAGAAATAGTTCTACCCAACTCAGACCTGATCACTGGCCCGGTGACAAATTGGACCTTAAAAGAAAGGCAGGCACGAATCAGGATCCCTGTCGGTGTGGCTTACAGCTCAAATGTCGAACAGGTTCAACAGATTCTGCAGCAATGCGCCGAAGAGCATCCACTGGTTCTTTCTACGCCAAAGCCACGAGCACTCTTCCTGGCATTTGGCAGCAGTTCACTTGACTTCGAGTTGCGTGCCTTTATTGCAAATTTCAATGATCGAAGATTGGTGCAGAGTGAGATTAATCTTGCCATTAACGATGCATTCAGTGATGTTGGGATAGAAATTCCATTTCCGCAAAGCGACCTCCATCTGCGAAGTGTGGAACCTGCTGCCACCTCAATTCTTGGTACCAAGTGAGGTGGTTTATACAGATTTGCAATACACTAATCTGACTTGACAATGTCAGGTCCCACTACTATAACGCCTGCATATAATTGCTCACACAACTAACTTATACGGATAAAAAAATGATTGATATAAACTTACGAAATATGGCTAAAAATCAGTCAGGTATTATTAAAGCCGTTAAAGTGGGTGGTGAACTGGGACGACGAATCAGGGAAATGGGTCTTGTACCTGGGACAGAAATCACCATACAGGGGCGAGCCCCTTTATATGATCCCGTTGCCATGCGTGTGATGGGTGGAACCTTAACGCTTCGTAATAATGAGGCAGATTATATCGTAGTTGAAGTAACTGAAGAAGGATGAATGATTTCCACACCGGACTCCTTTAAAAGGGCTATGGCTACACTTTCCGTATCCACGGCTACCAATTCGTCTGGTTTTAATTTTAACAACCAGCGCCCCACCAGCAGACCTTTTTTCTTCTCAGCATCCTTGTAACGATTTTCAATAAATTCTCTTTTTTTGACCTCTTTTGTTTCTGTCTTCATTGTTTCAACGAGAAACCAAGGGGCTGACGCCAGTCGCATACTCAATTCACCTTCCGGTTCGCTGACTGGAGTAACTCTTTTGATGAATTGCCCGGGAGCGTAGTGTGGACGGATACGAGCAAGTATCAGTCCCGGGAATTCAACGAGCAATTCTTCTTCCAGGCGATCTGCCACAAGATCCGCAGTTTTATGGGATGGGGTGTGCATAACAACATCCATATCCACAAGAAAACGGCCCCCAGCATTCCTGCTGAAACATTTTTTCACCCTGTTAATCCGGGGGTGCTCTTCCACGAAACTGATAATCTCCCTTTCTGTTTCCCTATCAATTGAGGCATCAAGAAGATCTTTTAAGGCGCTGACAAACAGTTGCCCACCAGCATAAAAAACAAACAATGAGACAATCCCTGCAGCAAGCCTGTCAACATTGTAACCAAGGGGGACAGCCAATAAACTGATTAAAACCACAGTAGTAGACAGTGAATCCGCAAGATAATCTTTAGCGTCTGCAATGATTGCAGGTGAGTTCAGTCTTTTACCGGCACGAAGTTGTGCAAGTCCAAAGCCCAGTGCTATTAAAAGTGAAATCGCGGCTACAGGGAGGGCAATTGTTATATCGGGTAATACGGACACACCCAAAAAGGCTTGCCGCCCAAGCTCATACCCCACCAGAATAACGGCAATGGCAGTGATTAGCGCAGCTACCGTCTCAGCCTTATACAGCCCGTAGGGGAAAGATGGATGTTCTCGACCGGCAACCCAGATACCTACAAAAACAGCACTTGAGGCAAAAACATCAGTGGTTGAATTAATTGCATCCCCTATAAGGGCGGTTGAACCAGACAACACACCTGCGATTCCTTTGGATATAGCAAGAAAAAGATTTAAACAGATGGAAATTACCGCCCTTTTCCGGGCAGCAGCTAATTTTGCTCTGGATTGATCATGGTTCATATCTACATCCACATATCAATAAAAGTTACATTGTTTATAAAGGGACCGATTCCTTTACTTATTAGCTTTACCATATAAATAAAACAATACAAAAATGGCTAACAGGCTTGATAAAGTTATTGACAGCACATATTGTTTGGTGTACCTAAACATTGTCTTCTTTGGAGAAATGTATGACCCTTAAAAACTTGAATAAAAAATGCGGCTGTTTCGCCAAGAAAGTTCGCCAATGTACTTTTGGGAAAAATTGCCCAAATGTAACCGGACCTCTTTCTGAAACTTGTCATACAGGTAAAGTAAAAATCTGTAAGGTTACAGGTGATCGAAAACTCTGTGCCCGCATGGCTTCACTTGGTGTTATGCCCGGTCAGGAAGCTGAGCTGATCTGTCCACAAAACAATTCTCAGTGTTTGTTGAAAGTCCATGGGGGCACATTGAGCCTTGATCAGCTTACAAGCAGTAATATTATTGTTCAATCTGTATAGATGGTCACAATGAAAAAGGTTCTTTTTTTTTGCGTTTAAGAATTAGCGGCACCTAACTTGGAGGGTCCTATGTGGCAAACCATACTAGTCATAACAATTATAGTTGTTGTCCTTCTCTATATTGGTAAAAAGATATGCCGGCAGTTTTGTCTTGCAACAGACCCTTCCCAGGAAATCACCTGTGATTGTAGTTGCTCCGGATGCAATGAGGCAGGATGCAGTAACAAAAACCCTAATAACAAAAAAGATATTTAGCTATGAACAACAGTTCCATAACCATGGCCCTTGCTGGAAATCCAAATGCCGGCAAGACCACCCTTTTCAATCGCCTTACCGGGGCCAGACAACATGTTGGTAATTATCCTGGTATAACTGTCGATCATAAGGAAGGCTACTTCAGTCATAATGAGCAGGATATTACAATCACTGATTTACCTGGTACCTACTCTCTTACCGCCTATTCTGTGGAAGAAATTGTCACTCGGGATTTCCTTACAGCCAATAAGCCTAAGGTAGTTATCAATATTGTCGATGCCTCTAATCTCGAGCGAAATCTCTACCTGACTACCCAATTTCTTGAAATGGGTGTTCCTCTCGTCATAGCATTAAACATGATCGATGTTGCTAAAGATCGAGGGATTGAAGTACGCGCCAGGAAGCTTGAAGAACTTCTCGGGGTTCCGGTTGTTCCCATAATTGCGAGAACTGGTGAAGGCACAGATGAGCTCATTCGACAGGCAATTATCGTAGGTCATTCAGAAGAGAAGTGGCAGCCCATTGACATCTCTTATGGAGAAGATCTGGATAAAATAATCATTCACCTTGACTCCATCATTGCAGAGTCAGATTTTCTCACAAACTCCTACCCGGCAAGGTTTACGGCAATTAAATACCTTGAGCACGATGATCAGATGCTCCCCCTTGGGCAAAAAGAGGATTCGGGCATTGCCAGACAGCTGGAACAGATTGTAACCACTGTTTCAGACCATCTCCTTAAAACTATGGATGTTTACCCCGAGGCAATCATTGCTGACCATCGTTACGGTTTCATTAAGGCCATTCTTCGCCAGGGAGTTGTAACTCATAAATTTGACACAGACCGACTCTACACCTCAGACAAAATAGACAAGGTACTCACCAACCGCCTGCTCGGTCCTGTAGTTATGCTGGCAATCCTTTTCACACTCTACCAGTTTACTTTTTCCTGGAGTGAACTGCCGGTCGCTTTAATGGGGTCATTTTTTGGTTGGTTGGGGAGTGTTGTGGACACTCTTCTCCCTGAAGGACCACTGAAATCCATGCTCATCTCTGGTGTTATCGACGGTGTCGGGGGAGTTCTCGGCTTTGTACCACTTATCATGTTTATGTTTTTTGGTATTGCCGTACTGGAAGATTCCGGCTATCTGGCACGCGTTGCATTTATGATGGATAGAATCTTTCGTATTTTTGGCCTGCATGGATCCTCAGTCATGCCTTTTATTGTCTCTGGAGGTATTGCCGGAGGATGTGCTGTGCCCGGTGTGATGGCAACCAGAACCTTACGCTCCCCAAAAGAACGGATGGCAACCCTGCTCACTGTACCTTTTATGAACTGTGGTGCCAAAGTACCGGTTCTAATTCTCTTGATTGGTGCTTTTTTCAGTGACCATAAAGCACTCTATATGTTTCTGTTTACTCTGCTTGCCTGGTTGGTGGCTCTTGTTGTTGCCAAACTATTGCGCAGCACTGTGCTTAAGGGAGAGGCAACACCCTTTGTCATGGAACTCCCACCTTACCGTTTTCCTACGCTTCAGGGGCTACTTATACATACCTGGGAAAGAACCTGGCAATACATTAAAAAGGCCGGGACTGTTATTCTGGCGATCTCAATTTTACTCTGGGCATTAATGACCTATCCGGGATTACCGCAGGAAGAACTGGATTCTTTTGCGGAAAAACGAATTGCTGTCACCGAAAGTTTTTCAGAAACGATCCAACTGGAAATCAGAGAATCTGATAACCACAATGGGGACCTTTCAGAATCAGCATTGGCTTTACAGGAGAGACTTACTACCATTGATCAGGAGCAATCCGGTGCCAGGTTGAGAAATTCAACTGCAGGGCGTATCGGTATTTTTCTTGAACCCGTTTCTTCACTAGCCGGATTTGACTGGCGCACAAATATTGCTTTACTAGGCGGTTTCGCCGCCAAAGAAGTTATTATTTCTACCCTGGGAACAGCATACTCCATGGGTGAAGTGGATGTTGATGCATCGGATTCTCTGGGACAAAGACTCGTGCGAGATCCTAACTGGAACAGTGTTGTAGCCATTTCTGTTCTCATATTTATTATGTTCTATGCCCCATGCTTTGTAACCGTTATCTGCATAGCAAAAGAGGCAGGATCCTGGAAGTGGGCCTTTTTTTCAATGGCCTTTAATACATTTTTTGCTTTTCTTGCTTCCGTTGCAGTATTTCAAATTGGAAGTTTTGTGTGAAAGGGTATCGTCACTTTAATGTATCAAACATGACGATACCCAGCTGGTTGTATTCTCTACAGCCAGCGACGCATAAGCACTTGAAATGAATCCCAGTCTGTTACTTGCCAAGCTACTAATTTGTTTAAACTTTTCTCACGCAATACCATTTTCCCCTCCTTACGTAATAATTAAGCCGGGCAAAAAAATTCCCCAGGCTGAAAAATATCCAGACCTAAGGAATTCCCTAATTTCCACAAGATCAGATCGTTACCGATGTTCCTCGTCGGTAATTCTGCACCACTCCGTATAGATTTAATTGCAGGGGGAGCGTTACTATTCAGGCAGGTCTTCTGACTTCCGGATCATTCGTTACTCAAACGCCTTCCCAACCAGATTAAAACAAGTCAGTGGCATATTGCAGAGTATGTCCCCGGTCACAGCGGCGGGCCCGTCTTCGATTTACACGAATGTTCCCTTTTAAGTCCTCTTACGAACACCTGAATAAGAAAACATTAAATTATAATGAGATGATTGTCAAGAAAAAGGACAGGCCAGGGGGTACATCATATGGTGGGTGGGCATTTTGGGGCAGCTATATAGGGCGCAAAGAGACAAAACAAAAACAAATCCTCATCAGTTACTATGCACTGTGAGGATTTGTGAAATGAAAAAGGAAAGCCGGTATTACTTATTGCAGGGTCGCTGTCCCCCTTTCATCCCTTTACCACAGCGATTGGAACCTTTATTGTCAAGATTTCCACAACCCTGTCCCTTGCCTATCACACCTTCAAGACCTGCGGCTTCTGCTTTCGCATGCATAGTTTTACGCAGATCGAACAATTCTCCGGTAATTACTCCAATCTTGCCTGCATCAGGGTTTTCACTAGCCATAAGAGCACGTTTTTCAGCGTGTTTTATAGCAATACTTCGTCTCGTATCTTCAGTATCTTGTAGAAATGCTTTGAATTTAACTTTGGTGGCATCGTCCATTCCAGCTACCATATGGTGCATCCCCATTCCCGGGCCACCCATTCCGCCTTGTCCCATAGAGGCGGACGCAGAATAGAAACCTGTTAGACCTATTACGGTGGCCAATGCAGCAATTGTGATAATTTTTTTCATGTGATACTCTCCTTTTTGGGGGTTGGTAATAATTAATTTCCTGTTTTCTTAATAGCAATGCACATGCCAGGAAGTTAATTATAACGATATCTCACTAATTGTACGAAACATAAATAAATCCAGAGAACTCTTTTTCTAAAGAATACATATACACAGAGGGTAGCTTTTACCCGTTTTTGCAATGTGATTGAGTAAATATTACACCTTCCCAGGTATAAATCAAAAACAAAAAAAAGCCCCTCTGAAACAAATCAGAGGGGCTAAGGGAGGGGAAGAAAAATGAATAATCATTTACCAAAGACAATCCAACAATCATGCCACTATCCACCAAACAATATAATCCATTGATATCACATCACATATAAGACCAATCAATTATGTATACGATAGTTGCTACTGGAATAAATGGAACATATTTACCCATCTCCTCTCTCAATTGGGTATTTTTTACCCAACTACCTCACAGACAGCCCCACCTCTTCGAGGATCACCAGCGCCCTCTTTACCAGGAATAACAGCATGGACTCCCCCAAAATAAACACCTTTAGCTTTCCATTCATTGCATGGCACTTTTCCGCGCAGGGCTAATAAAGAGTCAGCTGTGTATCCTGGTTCAACTTGCAGAATATCTCCATCCCAATACAGACGAGGGGCATCAACGGCATCCTGAAGAGATCTTCTGAAATCAGTAACCTGAATCAACACCTGGCTTAAAGCAGTCCTTATTCTTTTAGAACCCCCGCTGCCAATAACAAGCTTAACTAATCCGTCCTTTGTGAGTAATGAGGGAGACATCATTGAACCCACCCGCATGCCAGGAGGACTTGAGTGGAAACCATCTGGATGAAGATCATCCTCGCCCATCATGTTATTTAACATAACTCCTGTATCAGGAGCAAAATAACCGGAACCTTCTCCATTAGAACAGGTCATGGAGGCACAGTTTCCATTTTTATCTGCAATGGACATATGTGTCGTTCCTCGAGAAAAAAGTCTGATATTATTTTCTGCTGCGGCAAGCTCTGTTTTGTTCTGACGAAATTTAAGCAGATCTTCAGGGGTAGTATACCCTTCATCCCGCAATCTTTCCACTTCCTGCATAAGTGCTGTTGTATGTAACAGATAGTCGGATGAGCCAAATTCGTAGGCTGCAGGCCTTTCCTGTCCGAGAAGTGACAGCGAGAGCCCGATTAATGACCCACCAATGGAAGGAGGCGGTGCAGTATATAGGATGTAATCACGAAATGGGATTTCCATGGGCTTTCGTTCTTTCACCTGGTAAGAGGACAGATCTTTATAGGTCAGCAGGCCATTGCCCTCTATCATTTCCAAGTCAATTTTTTTGGCTATCTCTCCCTGATAAAAGCTCTCCCCCTTATCCACACATATTTGTTCTAAAAATGCTTGCAGGGGTGAATTAATCAGAGTGTCATTTTCCTGTAGGTAATTGCCTTCTGGTTGATAAATAGCATTACCATCAGGAAAAAGTGTCATAATGGGTTTTAAGAGATGGAGGAAATGAGCCTGGTTTTTATTCAATGCATGCTTACCTGCAAGTACAATGGCAGGATGGAGGACATCTTTTAAATCCATATGACCAAGACGCTTATGAATATGGAGTAAACCTTTCAAGGTCCCCGGCACAGCAACGGACCCCATGCCCACATTGAAATCCTGTGCCGAACCGGAGAATTGAACCGTTACCGGAAAAAAATGAGGATCCAGATCTGGCTTACTGTGTCCGATACCAGGGGTATCAACAAAAAAATCAAAAAACCTGTTTTTTCCATCTTTAGCGGAATGGCCGAGGAGAAAACCACCGCCTCCAAGGCTGTTCAACGCAGGTTCCACAGCGCTGGAAGCAAAACCGGATGCCACAATAGCATCAAAGGCATTTCCACCTGCCAGTAACACATCAGCTGCGGCCTTGCTCACCAAAGGGTGGCCTGTTGCGACTATTGATTTTGTATATTGTGTCATTGCCAAAACTCTTGATGTAAATAATTAATAACTTGTTTAAAATCATGGTGTTTAGAGAATACTTTTCGTTGGCAGTCCGCTCCAGTACCATGATCAAGGATTCTGTTAATTCTATTTAGATCATGTTCAGAATGAAACTGTTGAGCATAGGGTTGGACTTTTGTGAGCAACTGGCCAACGGCATCCCGAATTTTCATTTTTCCAAAACCAAGAAAACCCAGCGGATCAATAAAACTTCCGTCCAGACCGTAGCGAACAGCCTGCCACTTATTACAGCGGAGGATTTGCTGATTACATGTCTTTTCATTGAAAGAAGTTTTGACAAGGGCAGCAACAAACGCCTGTATAAGCGCAGTCAGGCCAAGGATATCAGCAAATTTTGTGGGGAGATCACATGCCCTAATCTCCAAAGTGCCAAAACCTGGATGAGGACGAGCATCCCACCACAGGTCTTTAATGGATTCAATAACGCCGGCATCCTGGAGCATATGTACTTCCAGCAGAAAAGTCTTCCAGTCTTTTGCCTGTTCATATATCCCTGCAAGGGGTAAGGCTTCAAAGAGTTTGGTGCGATAGGACATCAGTCCGGTATCAATCCCCTGAAAGAATGGAGATGAGGTGGAGAGAGCCAGGAGTAACGGCAAGTATGCCTGCACACTTCCACACACACGAATGGCTGTATCTCCATCTTCCATTCCCACATGTACATGAAATCCCTGGGAAATAAATCTGCGTCCTACAATCTGTAACTCTTCCATGATTCGTTCATAACGTGGATCATTCGTCAAGACCTGATCTTCACTTCTGGCAAAAGGATGTAGTGATGCAGCGTACAGGAGACAATGATTCTCTTCTGCCAGCTCCTCAGCCATGGCACATGTCTGCAACAAATCGTTTTCCACATCACGGACAGAATGACAGATACCTGTTCGGATTTCCAGAATAGAGCGAATCCATTCATGGGTAATTCGAGGACGAAGTATCTCAGGGGCAGTGTTGAGAAGAATCGGAGCATAAGGGGCAAGATTCAGACTCTTTTCATCAAGGGTCTGAAATTCCAATTCCACACCAAGGGTATGCGAAGGGCTTGGATTAAATGTAGTGTCCATAAGAAATCCTAGGGAGTTTCGGGAGAGATGCTCTCATGCAGGCACTGCATTGCCACAGCGGCATACCAGGAGGCCCCTGTGGACAAGACGGTTTCATCAAAGTCAAAGCTGGAACTGTGAGAGGGCCCTGCCCCTTCTTCTTTTCTGGCACCAAAGCGAACCATGCAGCCATCAAGTTCCTGCAGATAGAATGCAAAGTCTTCCCCACCAAGACTGGACATACCCTGGGACAGGATATGCTCATTGGGAATGACAGAAGCGGCTGCTTTTTTGGCAACAATGACTGCGGCCTTACTGTTAATTACTGCGGGCAGCCTATTTTCAAACTCCAGCTTTGTCTGTATGTCATAGAGGGCAGCAGTTCCTTCTGTCATCCTTTTTAAGCCATTAGTAAGCCGACCTCTTGCATCGGGATGCGTTGTCCGGATAGTCCCTTCCAGGATTGCTTTTTCCGCTATCACATTGTGAGTGTTGCCAGCGTGGAGACTGCCTATTGTGACCACACCAGCATGGTTTGGGTCAACTTCCCTGCTGACCAGGGATTGAATGGAGGTCACCAGACTTGTTGCTGCGACAATGACATCATTGGCTTCATGGGGGCGTGCGGCATGTCCACTTTTTCCCTGCAGGGAGATGGTGAAGGGATCGGCAAAGGCACAGATAATACCTTCATCGACAGTAATAGATCCTGTTGGGTAATGGGTATCGATGTGGCCTGAAAAAATCATATCAAGTCCTTTAAGAACACCTTCCGCAACCATTTTCAATGCTCCATTACCGCACTCTTCTGCCGGTTGAAAGATGATTCGTACTCGACCTGGAAATTGTTGTTTTACTAGTATTGCAATGGCCCCCAGAAGCATTGCAATATGCCCGTCATGCCCACAACTGTGCATTACTCCAGGAGTGACAGAGGAAAAAGGAAGGCCCGTTCCCTCGTGGATGGGCAGCCCATCCATATCTGCACGAAGCCCAACGATATGATTCTGACTGGTATCACCTAGTTCTGCCACAATACCGGTTCCGGCAACTGTCTGTACCGAATGGATGCCTATTTCATCCAACTTTTCCCGTATATATGCTGCAGTGTTCACCTCTTGAAAGGATAATTCAGGGTGTTTATGGATATGTCGGCGGATATCCTGCATCCATAGAAACAGTTCATTATCTACTAGATTTAAGGTTGTTTCGTTTCTACTCATAATTGTTATTCTATCCGAATGGAGCCAATATCAGCACTCTCCTGATCGTCTACCTGACTTTCGATTTCTATTTGTTTCGACTCTTTTATTACCGGGTCTCTTTTGAAAATTGTTTCAGAGTCAACAGCTTCAGGTGTTAGCTGCAGATTATTTTTTTTAGAAATGGACTGAGCTACAGTTTCAGTTTCCCTGGCCGCAGGCTTCAGTTGATGCGAGCTCTCAAATCTTGTGGTAGGCATTTTAAAAACGGCCAACAACCCTTCCTGAACCTCAACAAAAGAGACCAACTCCCACCCGGCCTGACCAAACTCATTCAAAGACTCTTCTATTTCAGATTCATCAAGAAAAGCACTGCTCAGAATGCCCTCCTTTTTTAAATCAAAGCGTACAGTCTTGTAGCTCCAACTCATCCTTTTTCTCCTGATCACTGTTGGGTAAGAATAAACTCATCATCACGGAACTGACCTTCATATATCTCACCATCCTTCATGGTCAACTTACCAAAGCCATTCCGGCGGCCCGCCACAAATGAACCATCGTAACGACTCCCGTCAACAGAGAGCAATGAACACTCCCCATGGGGCAAATCATTTTTAAAATGACCCTTGATAATACTCCCATCAATATATGTCAGTGTTCCTGGTCCGTTAAAGCTACCATTTACAAAATCCCCCTGGTAATGACTTCCATCATTAAAATAGTAGCTGCCCTTGCCGGAAAAATGATCCGCCTTGAAAGACCCAGCATATCTGGATCCGTCAGGATATCTGAAAATACCTGTTCCCTCTTTTATTCCATCCTTAAAAGAACCTTCATAAATACGACCATTATGGTAGGTATAGATACCCGTTCCGGTCAGTTGGCCATTGGCCATATCACCTTCGTAAGTATCACCATTGACATATTCAAGTTGGCCGTTACCGTGCATCAGGCCCGTTTTAACAGAACCACGATATAAGATGCCATCAGAAAAAAGATACTCAATGTCGCCAGTAACCGGCTCTCTATCCAGGAGCAAACTGATCTTTCCCTTATACAGAATATACTGTCTTGCTCCAACCGTATCAGCAACATCAGCAGAGGGGGCAACATGTACCTTTTCCACTTTTTGCTTAATGACGGGAATATCTACAATCGTTTCTTCTGGAATTGTTTCCTCAACTGGTTTCCCATCTACAAATTGGCCTTTAAAGGTATTGCCATCACTGTCGGTGAGTAGTCCGTAACCATTTGCCTTACCATCACGAAATGCACCTTTATAGACAGAGCCATCCGCATAAAAATGAGCACCCTGCCCCTGGCGCAGATCATCAGTAAAGTTGCCTTCGTAGCGACTTTTATCGGGGTAATATATAATTCCGGCACCTTCTTTTTTTCCCTTACTGAATTCACCAACATATCGTGTTCCATCAGTATAGGTGAGTTCACCCTGCCCGTGCCTTAGGTTGTCAGTAAACTGTCCATTGTATCGTCTTCCGTCACCATAAAGAAGCACACCTTGGCCATTATAGGCATCCCTGTTAAATTGCCCTTCATAGAGGTTGTTGTCTGCTCCCTGCCATTTTCCTTCACCCTGCCGCCGGTTTCCATAGTAGTCGCCCGTATATAGACTACCGTCAGCATAATTCCTAACACCTTTTCCTGCAGGTTGCCCGTTGTGGAACTCGCCTTCGAACCAGGTTCCGTCAGCATAGGTGATTTTGCCCTGTCCTTCTATCATGTTATTTCTGAACTGACCTTCATAGTGGCGGCTATCTGAAGAACTGAGAGTGCCTTCTCCATGGTACTTTCCAAGGGAAAATTCTCCAGAATATGTCGTCCCATCTTTGTAGGTCAGAACACCTTCTCCATCGATAACATTATCTGAAAAGTCACCTTCATATTTTTTACCATCAGGTGTTGTCAAAATACCTTTACCGTGGAATCTGCCGTCCTCAAAGCTTCCGCTATAGACAGTGCCACCAGGAACATGAAGGATCCCTTGACCTTTTATCTGTCCGTTGACAAACTCACCTTCATAGCGCCTGCCATCCTTATGGGAGAGTGTACCCGTTCCATTGACACAGTCTCCCTGCAGACATTTGGCGAAACTTCCCTCTGGGAAGAACAAAATGACCGCCAGTACAACAACTGCTAATTCCTTTCCGCTATTCACCACACTTCCTCTTTGGACAATGATTGTTTTATCTACTATTGATTCAGGAACATATTTCTCTTACTTCCTGAGCAATAATCTTGATTCCCCGTGCTACCTGTTCTTCATCCTGGGAGTATGTGACACGAATACACTCATGGCAGTGTTTCCATGATGGATCAATACCAGGGAAAAAGAAATGACCTGAAACAACCAACACATTTTTCTTCTTTAATCGCTCGTAAAGTTCGTGACTGTTGATAGGCAGATCTTTAAACCAGAGCCAGAGAAACATGGCCCCTTCAGGTTTATGTATTTTATAAGGAACTCCTTTTAATTCCTTTTGAAAAAGAGCAACGGCCTTTTTCATTTTTTCCTCATAAAAGGGTTTAACGACTTCCTTACTGATCCTTAAAATATCTCCACTGGCAACCAGATCCTGAGCAAGCATCGCTCCAAAACTCCCGGTGGCCAGATTCATAATGGCATTCATACCTGAGACAGCACTGACAATCTCTTTCTTCGCTACAATGATACCAGTTCGTACTGCTGGAAGTCCAAGTTTTGAGAGGGAAAGACAAACGACAATGTTTTCATTCCAAACAGGTTTTGCTTCTGTATAAATAATGCCGGGAAAGGGTACCCCATAGGCATTATCAAGAATCAGAGGGACATGATGCTGCCTGGCCAGTTGATCCAGTGTCGTCACTTCCTCATCAGTTAACACATTTCCTGTGGGGTTGGTGGGACGAGAGACACAAATGGCTCCAGTTTCATCACCAATATGTAAATTGTCAAAATCGACATGATATTTAAAAAAATTATCATCCAGAAATTCTATCTGAGGTTTTGTTGAAATAAAAAAATCATCACAAAGACCTAAATCAGCATACCCTATATATTCAGGAGCAAGGGGAAGACGAATTTGTTTTGAATTTCCATCTCCATAATCTCCAGCAAAGAGATTAAATAAAAGAAAAAAACCAGCCTGACTGCCATTGGTCAGACAGATATTTTCAGGACCAATATCCCAACCGTAGGATTTCGTGAGAAGCGTGGCCAGTTCATCAATAAAAACTTTTTCACCCTGCGGAGGGTCGTACACCCCAATCAATTTCTGGAATGATTGTTTGTCTGCAGCAAGTGCCTGCAACCGTTTTTGAATGATATTCTGAAATTCGGGTACATGGCCAGGATTCCCACCCCCCATCATAACCATATCGTCGCCACCTGTTGCAAGGGCATTGCCTAAATCATCCATAAGGGTGAGGATACCAGCCCCACTGGTAAATTTTGTTCCGAACTGTGAAAATTTCATTTTGTACCTTTTCCTCTAACTACAGTTTCTTTCAGGCCAAAACACCTTTTTTAGGTTTATGCTTGTTCCCGGCCGATTCTTTCTTTTTGAAAGTCTGACATTCCATTCCCGACGAAGCAAAAACCAACGCAGCCGGGTTTTGTTTAGATTTGAATCCCAATCTTTTGCATCCATAAGGTTGCTGAGGGTTGTGTGTAACAAAATAATAAACACATTTTATACAGCTTGGGCGTTCACTCATTTTTTTAGTGTTAGCAGAAGTTCTATTTGGTTTTTGAATCTTTTCCAAGAATAGCATTTTTTATTAAAAGTAACAAAAGAATAGCACGAAGTTGGATGCCAGAACAAACAAGGAATAGACTCTTGGAATAAAAGAACAATAAGGACAAGTAAAGTTGTTGCTGAGTGATGTACATTTGCAACCGGGACATCTTGTCCTTCTGCCGGTTGATTATTCAGACTTGAAGGATGTATGTGGGTGCTAAAATCGACATATACGATTGACTTATAAACGCTTATTTCCGACTGCGATACTTCCAGATCTCCATCCACAGTTTATCGTATGCCTCAGCGGCAGGAGAACCAGACCAGGTCGCGGCCACAGGTTGACGGGTAATACCCATCTTTTCGACTTCTGCCAGATAGGGAACTGATGTTTTAAAAAAGATCTTTTTCTTCTGAAAACGCTGTATCGTATCCTGATGCATCTTTTTCCTGCGTTCAACCATAGAGAAAAAGGCACGATGCTTCTTTTTGTCAGCCTTAATTTTATCGAAGAACTTCACCAGTTGGGCAAGTGCAAGTATTGATAAGGTAGATGGTGTTACCGGGGAAACAACCTGGTCTGCTGCAATAATAATATTTTTTGAAAGCAGGGTCATATTCGGCGGACAATCTAAAATGAGATAGTCATAACTGTTCTCTAACTTACCAAAAATATTCTTTAACTCCTCACTCCCATCTCTATCAAGGTCAAGATCAAGGTTGCGGAATGAAAAGTGAGCCGGCAGTAAATCAAGAGAAGGAAAGGCCGTTTCACAAATATGTTTTTGCAGTTTGCCCTTCAGGAATTTCTTTTTGCTATACTTCTTATCGGCACTGATACGAAAATAATAGGAAGCCGCACCCTGGGGATCCATATCGCACAGAAGTGTTTTTTTTCCTCTTCTGGAACAGGCGTAGGCAAGATTAACCGATGCGGCAGTTTTTCCAACACCACCTTTACTTGAATAAACAGCAATAATTTCCATTTCAGTCACTTTGTAGATCAGGTCCTGTAATCTGCGTTGATTTTCACATAATCCAAGGAGAAGTCACAGGTATATATTTCTTCACAGCCGATACCATCTTTTAAGTCGATACAGAGAGCAATATTCTTTTGTTTGAGGACTTCGGTGGCCCTGGCTTCGACATCTTTACCAAGAGAAAGGCCATTTTTAACAAGCAGCACATCACCAAAAGCGATATCCACCCTCTCTGGGTTGAAGCGTACCCCACTTCGTCCCATGGCGGCAATTATTCGACCCCAATTGGCGTCTTCACCGAAAAAAGCAGTCTTTACCAGGCTTGAGTTCGCAACAGTCCGTGCCATCAGCTCAGCCTCATTTTCTCCCCTTGCCCCGCAAACACGAATGGTAATGCTTTTGGTTGCGCCCTCACCGTCACTGACAATTTTAAGGGCCAGCTCCTTTAACACTTCTTCAAGGGTATCCTGGAAGAGTTGCTGTCCTTTTGGATTTTCTTCATCAATCCAATCGTTACTGGCAGTGCCGTTTGCCATAATAATAACCATGTCGTTGGTGCTGGTATCGCCGTCAATTGTAATTCGATTGAATGTCTTGGCATTGGCATTTCTTAAAGATTGCTGTAATTCGGGAAAACTGATCTGGGCATCGGTCAGCACAAAGGAGAGCATTGTTGCCATATTGGGCATTATCATGCCAGCCCCTTTTGCCATACCCATAAACTGAATTTCGTGATCATCGATGGTAACCGTTTGAAAAACGGTTTTTGAGACCGTATCAGTGGTCATTATAGCCTGGGCAACATCTTCAAAAGCAGTTTCTGATAATCCATCAACCAGTTTGTCCATGGATGATTGGATGGCTGTGACATTGAGGCGTTCTCCAATAACTCCAGTTGAAGAAACTAAAACCATTTCATCTTCGATCTCCAATTTTGTAGAGAGGAGCTTACTGCTTAACAGGGCAGCTTCCATGCCATTTTCACCGGTACAGGCATTGGCACAGCCGGAATTAACGAGTATTGCCTGGGCCCTTCCCTGCTTTAATCGATCCATATCCAGAACGACAGGGGCTGCCTTTACCTGATTGGTAGTAAACACCCCTGCTGTTACAGCGGGGGGGGCACTGACAATAAGACCAAGGTCGAGCCTGTCTTGATAGCGAATTCCTGCAGCGACCGCAGCAGCTGTAAACCCTTTAATTTTCATATTGTGAACTCCAGAATACTTTTAGACAACAAGATTTATCACAATACCATTGCAGGGAATGATAATGCCAGTGAAAAATAGCAGGTTTTCTCTATTAATTTGACTAAAACTTTTACTCTTTATATCAGGGTGGTACAGTTAAGAACTTTTATACATTATGGAGTTTATCTGCATGGATTATCATTCTCTCCACAATAGGGTTATTTTATATGGAAATTGAAACTTATCACTGGAGCTATCAAATTTATTCTGTGGTATTGCCCCTGGCTGATCTGGCCATTCGTTTTGGACTCTCTCTTCGAGTAATAATGCGTAAACGGCAATACAGCGTAACACTTGCCTGGTTGGTCGTCATACTGCTACTACCTTTTCTCGGCGCCCTCTTTTACCTTCTTTTTGGTGAAAACAGAGTCAGTGAAAAAAGAGCCAAACGAACCACCGAAAGACTGGAACACTATCATCAATGGCTAGCCTCTTTAAAAAAACATTCCTCTGTAAACTTCACTCATCTCAATCCTGACCTGGAACCTATTCATCATCAAGCAGATAATCTTGTCGGTATTCCAGCCTTTGGCGGTAATCATCTCGAACTCATTGAAGAGCCAGAAGCAATCATGCGCTCTATTATTAGAGATATCGACCATGCTCAGACCACATGTCATCTGCAGTTTTATATCTGGTATGAGGGCGGCACGGCAGACGAAGTTGTGGCTGCTGTTATTCGTGCCCATAAAAGGGGGGTGACATGCAGAATACTCGTTGATGCAATCGGGTCGAAGACATTTTTACAGAGCGAGAAGGTCAAAGAGCTGCGAAGTCACGGTATCAAGGTAGTGGCATCACTTCCTGCCGGTTTTATCAAAGCCCTTTTTGTGCGTATAGACATCCGCAATCATCGAAAAATCGTAGTGATTGATGGCAAGGTCGCCTATACCGGTAGCCAAAACCTTGTTGACCCTCGATATTTTAAGCAGGATTCGGGTGTTGGTGAGTGGGTTGACATTATGGTTCGCATACAGGGGCCGGTTGTTGAATCCATCGGTGGCACATTTATCGGTGACTGGTTTCTTGAAATTGACAATGAACAAAGCAGGTCTCCCTCCCTTGAAGATGACATTGAACATGTGAGAACCATAGCAGATATTCGTCCACAGCCTCCGGTCGGCGACATTCCTGTACAGCTTGTGCCATCAGGGCCGGATTTTGTACCGGAAGCCATCCACAACCTTCTGTTAACCACCATCTATGCTGCCAGAAAAAATATCACCCTGACCACCCCATATTTTGTACCTGACGAATCACTCCTTACAGCTTTGGTCTCATCGGCTCAACGCGGTGTCGATGTTCGTATAATTATCCCTGAACATATTGATTCAAAACTTGTCCATTATGCCAGCCAGGCAAGATATGAAAGCCTGACTGAACAGGGTGTTACCATAAAACTGTTCTCCGGTGGCCTGCTCCATTCAAAAACCATCACCGTGGATGATGAGTTCTCCCTCTTGGGTTCCGTTAATTTGGATATGCGAAGTTTCTGGCTGAACTTTGAAGCGACACTTTTTATCTATGACAGGAAATTCACTAATGATCTCCGTGAGGTGCAGAGAGGATATGAAATCAAATCCAAGGAGCTTGATATGGAGTCCCTGGCCTGTCGACCTTTTCGGGAAAGATTTTTTGAAAACAGTGCACTTTTAATTGGCCCACTTTTGTAGATCATTATGAAAATCCTTCTTCTTTCAGATATTCACGGTAACTACCCTGCTCTCTTGGCAGTTGAAAGTTTTTTCAAGCATGATCTCTTTGATGCTATAGTTAACTGTGGTGATTCCACTGTTTACGCCCCCTACCCCAACGAATGCCTTTTGTGGCTGGAATCCAATAATTCCTTTTCCATTCTTGGAAATACAGACCGTAAAGTCAAAAAACTGCTTAAAGGAAAGACATTTGCCAAGCCAGGTAAAAAAGAAAAACGGATCATGTATACATGGACAGCAGAGCACTTAACAAAGCGCTCAAGGAAATACCTTCTATCCTTAAAAAAAGAGCAGTCACTCCAGGTAGAAGCAAACTCAATAGGCCTTTTCCACGGAAGTCCTGACCATCCCAATGAATTTCTTTTTCCCAGTACAAACAATAGCCGATTCCATGAATTGAGTCGTTCCTGCTCACATTCAATTATTATTACAGGACACTCCCATATGCCCTATCATAAAATAATTAACAAAACACATTTTATCAATCCGGGAAGTGTTGGCAGGATGTTTGATGGTAACCCTGATGCCTCCTGTGCAACTCTCCATATTGAAGGGAATAAAATAAGCGTCTGCCATTACAGGATTAAATGGGACTCAATTCCCCTGATAAATGAACTAAAAGAGCAAAATCTCCCCCAAATATATCAAACGATGTTTAAACGAGGAGAAAAACTCAATTAACAATTGCAAATATTTAAATTTTATTGATATTATAATTTATAAATATTTTTCAGGGAGAAAAAACGATGGTCAGTAAAAAGAAGAAAGCAAAATATATTGATTTAGAACCCAAAGGGACGACGGCAACAATCCGTAAAGTTGTCGATACTCTGGATAAAGATTTTCAGTCAAATGCCCCTGACGAAAAAAGCAGAAAAATACTTTCAGTTCTCAAGGAGAAACACAAAGAAGAAATTGTTGAGGCAGCACTGCTGAAATATTACAATTCCGAAGAACTCAAACCCTACCAGGCTGAGCTTATAAAAATGCAGGCCCACCTGGAAAAAACTGGGAAGAAAATGATCATTCTTTTTGATGGTCGGGATGCATCTGGTAAAGGAGGCACGATTCGACGAGTAACCCGATATATGAATGAA
>JAOZKX010000441.1:416-2336 GCA_029935135.1 Desulfocapsa sp. | reverse complement strand
AAGAGACATGAAGAGAGCATAATCCTGCAGCCAGGAGGTGTTTTTGACAAATTGGAGAAATTGTGGGGTTTTTAAATCAAAGGTATGGAAGGCCTTGTCTATCACCTTGCTTTTAAAAGTATTAACCAACTCGTAATCTGTAGTGTACTCAGACCAATTATACTTGGTTTTGAGGTCAGTCAGGGAAATGAGTCCAGCTTCTTCTAATAACTCGAGAGAGATCAAAAGGGGAGAACCGGCAAAAGCAGAGGTGCTCATATAAGGTGAATTGTCAAATACCGGGCTTGTTGGACATGTGGGTAAAAATTGCCACGCATTTTGACAACTGTCTTTTAAGAAATCAAGAAAATTATAGGCGGAATAGCCGATGTCTCCAATACCAAAAGGAGAGGGAAGGGAAGTGATGTGAGCTAATATGCCGCTGCTACGCTGTGATAAGTGGGTAGACATGTTTTTTCCTATGGATGGAACCATTCTTAGATGATCTGGTGAAATTTATCGTCACTTCGAGTCCCAAAAAAACATGAACTGGTGTGATTGACAATTGTACTTTTCTGTTTAATTTAATTTCGAATTATTGTCCAAGAAAGTTGATATTTAATTGCTATTTATGGTTGTCTGATGTAATATAAGGGGTTCTTGATGGGTGGCTTGGCAGCGATGTGGCTGCCATTTTTTTTTATATATCCTTGAACTTATAGATTTGTACATTACAACGATATACTGATAAACGAATATATCGTTGTTAATACTAAACCGTTTTTTCATTTGCGTAAAGGAGCAGATTTCCTGTGCTGACCGAAATTAAAGAGAATCTTCTCAAAGCTGGAGAAGCAGAAGGATGTGTCAGCTTCGATGAGCTGAACAAATTACTTCCTGGCGAGATTAATGATCCTACAGCCATTGAGAAAGTATTTAATTTTTTAAGTGCCCATAATATAGAAATTGTGACTCTGGATTCAAAAACTGGAGAGAAACGAACATTATCAGGTGAGATCTGGAAGAAACCAGATACATCAGGAAAAGACGGTGACGAAGATGGGGAATCAGAAGTTGTTGATGATGAGCCTCATGATGGTGAAGAAACCACGACTACCTATCTTCGTGAGATGGGCAGATTCGATTTGCTCACCCCTGAAGAAGAGGCTAAGTATTCTAAAACCATTCGTCAGGGATTTGACTCTATCATTGAAGCAATCAAAATTGATCAATCTGGGGTCAGTGAACTCGTTATCCTGAAAACCCGTATTGATTTATGGGAAAAACGCGACCCCACCTTAAAGCCAAAAAAACAGCAGCTTAACTTTATGCGTTATTCTGTTATCAGTACCGCCAAGAAATATCCTAAATCCCGTCCTCTGATAGAGCTGCAAACAAAACTTGAGGCATATTCCAGGTCCATTGAAGTTGCAAAAGATTGCATGATCAGGGCTAATTTACGCCTGGTGGTGTCCATTGCCAAAAGATATATGCATCAGGGCCTAACCCTTGCCGATCTTATCCAGGAAGGGAACCTTGGCTTGATGCGGGCGGTATTTCGTTTTGACTATACCAAAGGCAATAAGTTCTCAACCTATGCTTCCTGGTGGATTCGTCAGGCGATTACCCGTGCTATCCTTGATAAAACCCGAACCATTCGTCTTCCTGTCCATTTCCTCGAATTGCGCAGCCAGTTTTTCAAAGCATTTTATGCCCTATATAAAGAGCTGGGTAGAGAACCCACTCCTCTTGAGATATCAAAAACTACTGATCTGCCGATGGATAAGATTCTTTCCATCCTTGAGGCATCCAGGGAGCCAATTTCACTTGAGACACCTGTGGGTGATGATGATTCTACCCTTGGTGATTTTCTGGAAAACCAGGAATCCCAGTCTCCCTATGAAGCAGTACAGACCAGAGAGCTGGCAGGGCGTGTTACAG
>JAOZKX010000441.1:0-406 GCA_029935135.1 Desulfocapsa sp. | reverse complement strand
GTTTCCAGAGACAGAATTCGTCAAATTGAGACAAAGGCCTTAAATAGATTGCGCCATTCCAGTCGAAGGGATAAACTGAAATTCTTTTTGGATTAATTAAACAAAACACCTATTAATATAAATGAGTGAGATAGAGGCCGGGTGTTCATCCCGGCCTTTTTTTATGACCATGAAAAAAATTATAGAAGCTGCAGGTTTTGGCGATATTCTTAGAAAAGTAGAGGCTGATGAACGACTCTCATGTGATGACGGCATAAGGTTGTTTCATTCAAATGATATTCTGGCCCTTGGCTATATGGCGAACTTGGTTAGGAATCGGATGAATAAAGATAATGCCTATTTTATTTATAACCAGCATATTAATTACTCAAATATTTGCACCAATCTTTGTAAGTTTTGTGCCTTT
>JAOZKX010000440.1 GCA_029935135.1 Desulfocapsa sp. | reverse complement strand
GGACTCAATGAAACAGCACTACTCTCATTTCTTTATTTCATTATTTACTGAATTTAACACATCCTTATTTGTTATGCTGCTGAATTACTTAAAACTCTTTTTCATTATTTGTGTTTTTTATCCCACTGTAACCAGCGCAGGGGAGTTGCCGAACTGGCGGGATGCCCGTCATACAATCCTTGAATGTTATGGCGGCTGGGATCTGGAGATTTCTATTTCAGGGGGCTATGAACATCGGGTTTATGAGAATGGCCCAATAGATGGAGAATTTGCAAATGCCACGATTTCGGTTCCTCTCTATTCCAGGAAGCATCGATTGGAACGAAAGGAGCATACAAACGGCAGGGTAGAGCATCTGGCGGAACTCTATGCAGAACATCAAAGCCAGACTGCAATCATGGCTGCCCTTGATAACGAAAAACAGGTGTTGAAACGCACCATGCTTGATGATGGTGCCAGCGGGATATCTGCTTACTACGGCTTAATCAAAGAAGTTGAGCTGGCAAAATCCAAGCGGGATGGGGCAGGGCGCAAAATATTGAACTGGCTGGAACTTTGTGGGTACAAAAAGGATCAACCCAGGAAAAGGCCACAAGTAATTGCAAGCATTCCAAAACTGAGCGAACCAATGCCAACACTTCAAAATCCAGTTCAGATCGTAAAAAGAGAACAATCGGTGGTCATTCCAACACAAACAAAAGAAGAGCTACTGCTCGGAGTAGGGGACGAATAGAAAAATGTGGAAGCAGACAAAATTATTAGGTAGGGATCATCTTTTGAGTCGTCAAATCAGGCCACGGATCAAAGAGGGCAGGGGCTTTGTCCTCACTGGCCGGCATGGATCCGGAAAGACAGCAATCCTTGAATGGATTATGGCAAATCATCAAGGCAAGTTTGCCATGGTCGGTGCCTCATCAACGGTGAAAGAGATCCTCACCGCAATCTGTCTTGCCTGGAATCTGGAAGTAACCGATGATGAAGGCACCGTACGCGGTCGTACTCGCTGGCAGGTTGCCTGGATGGAAAAGGCTGTACTCTCTCAAAGTGAAGGATGGATCTTGATAGATGATATTCACAGGGCTACTCCGGCCCTTCTTCGTCGGCTCAAACTATTGCGTGACAGGGTAACGATTATTGCGGCTGGTGTTCCACCATTCAAACGGGAAGAGTTAAGAAGATTATTATGGGGACTTCCTGAAATCCATGTAAAGCCACTGCAGACAAAAGAAATGACACGGATCGCAAAAGAGGCAGCACCACTTATCCAGTCACGAACTCCAATTGATGAGGCGGTTCATGCAGCGCGTGGAATGCCAGGCCAGTTGATTGCAGCACTTCGCGGAGAAGTTACTCCCGAATCAGCCAAGGTGAGGGGAGAGGAGATTGATCTTTCGCCAGCTATCTTACTGGTTCTGGCTGGTGTGATGATCACCCGCTATATTGCAGTCGGTCTTGAATCCACCAGCTTATACATGATCGGCGGTTTTGGTATGGGAATGGGCTTGATTGTCAGGTTTTACCTGTTCAAAGGCATGAGCAACCGGTGACTGACTCAGACCAGTGCCACCTGAATATCACGACCAACCGCTTTAGCAAATTTTTCAAGGGTGGAAAGGCGAATATCCTTTGCATGATTTTCCATCCTGGAGATCACAGATTTTGAAGTGTGCAGCTTTTTAGCAATCTGCTCCTGGGTAAGGCCTGCATCAATTCTTGCCTGTTTGAGAAGAACGCCCAGTTTGAAGGTTTCAAACCGTTTTTCGTAGCCTTCCCAGAATTCAGGATTCTTTTTGGCCAGTTCTTTTTTTAACTTTTGTAAATCGCTCATTGAGGCCTCCGTTTAGCGCGAGAAATAGTCATTTTTTCTCTTTTCAGCTTTTGTAATCTCTTTTTTTGGCGTTTTCTGCGTCTTTTTGGTGAAAGCATGATTCAAAATAAGCAGTTTGTCGCCATCCATAAATCCGAGCAGGCGAAAAATATTGTTCCCGTACCTAACACGAACCTCCCAAATGTCTGCGGTGGCTGTAAGCTTTCTAAAAAACTTTTTCGGTACAAACTCAATAGTTTCAATCAGTTCAAGTACAGAAACAACCTTTTCAGCCTGCTTAATGCTAAGAGACTTGATATATTCCGCCACCGGTTTTTTACCATTTGGCAGCTTGTAAAATTCAATAATCCTCATAGTGTCAATGTTAGCATATATGCGAACAAGGTGCAATCATAAATGACAGGACCAACTCACATAGCTATCGCTCTTTCCTGCGGTGTTGTGGCAGGGGCCACCAAATCGCAACTGGCATTGCTGGCAGCAGGAGCTATTCTTCCGGATCTTGATCATCCG
>JAOZKX010000001.1 GCA_029935135.1 Desulfocapsa sp. | reverse complement strand
GGGAAATCTGGCCATAGACATCAGTATCTATTCGGAGAAAGATGTACTGGGACAATCGCTTAGCTCCATCACTGATAACATTGGTGCCATTATCAGAGAGATTGGCAATAATGCCGAAAACCTTCTGCAAACATCCAGGCAGATCAGTGAGCTCTCCGAAGATCTGGATATCTCCTCTAATATTATTGAATCACGCGCCCAGGAGATGGGGAACTCTTTTGAATCAGTAACCGACAACCTGCAGATTGTTGCCAGTGCCACCGAAGAGATGTCAGCATCCATCAAAGAAATTGGCGACAATACCGAAACAAGCAGCAGAACAACAGAAGAGGCGCAGCACATTTCCCAGGAAAGCGCCAATATCATTCAGCAACTCAACGGAGTTGTCGTTGCCATTGGCAAGGCCAATCAGTCTATTACAGAATTTGCGGACCAGACCAACCTGCTGGCACTGAATGCTACCATCGAGGCGGCTCGGGCAGGAGAGGCCGGCAAGGGATTTGCGGTGGTGGCTTCAGAGGTCAAAGATCTCGCCAGCCAGTCCATGAATACCGCAAAAAACATAGGGGCAAACATTACCGATATCCAGAAATATACAACGGAGGCGGTGGCTGCATCTTCGAAGATATCCGAAGTTATCCAGCTGGTCACCGAATCGTCATCTGTAATCTCCTCTGCTGTAAACGAACAGGCCTCTGTTGCCCAGGACATTTCCCACAACACCGCCAGTGCCCATCAAACCACAACAAGTTTCTCAAAAAACATTGAGGATATCACAAACTCAGCAACTGTCACCAACGAAACCATGGCTGCTCTCAATGAGTCCTCTGCTGAACTGGCGTCTGTGGCTGAATCATTACGCAACCGTGTAGAATCATTTACCCTGAAACAATAAAACACCCATCAAGGAGAGACCACATGACAAAATGTCCATGCAAAGCAATCACCCTAATCGCCTCTATGATTTTCTGCCTCTGCCTCACGGCCCCGCTTATGGCTGCAGAAGTGGGGAAAGGAAAAATCCCAGCCGACCAACTGGACAAATCATTTAAAACACTTGCCTGGGGAGCCCCCATCTGGGATGTGGATGAGGCTGTTACACACCTGAAGAAAGGAGAGAATGTTCTCTGGGTGGATACCCGTCCCGAAAGTTTTTTCAAGAAAGGTACAGTCAGTGATGCAGTACTGCTCATCTACAACAAAAAAGGAATGGCGGAGAATACCCTCACTCCGGAATCTCTAGAAAAAGCCATGGCCGACAAGGGAATCGCCAAGGACAAGGCCACCATCGTCTTCTTCTGTCAGGGCCCCAAATGTCACCGCAGCTATAATGCATCATTTGCCGCAATCACAGAATGGGGCTATCCTGCCGAGCAGATTGTCTGGTTTCGTGCCGGCTACCCGCACCTTTTCAAAAAAGTTCAGTCCGATGCTAAACTGAAAAGAAAAGCAAAACGCTATATCAGTGAGGATGGGGTCAAACAGCTGTAGTCCCATTCCCGTCAGCAAAAAAGGCGCAATGGCATCAGCCACTGCGCCTTTTGTTGTTTTTGGCAAACTGTAAAATAGTATGGATTAGTCGATAATTCCGGTGTACATAACAGGCTCAGTAACTTTTTTTGACAAATAGTCTATCGGAAAGACCGTGGTAAAGATTCCTTATAAAAACAACTTTGACCTCCTTCGTCTTGGCCTGGCACTCAGTGTCTGCCTTTCACACCTCTGCCAGGTAAGCGGTAACTGGAGCTATTATTCACTTGCCCGTTTCTTTCGTTCCGATATTGCTGTGGACTGTTTCTTTGTGGTGAGTGGCTTCCTTATTTTCAGCAGCTACGAACACTCCTCCGGATTCCTCTCTTACTTAAACAAACGAATCCGCCGTATATTCCCGGCATATATCACAGTGGTACTGCTGGCAACCTTCTGCCTCCCTCTGCTCAGCAATGTTCCATCTGAGCTCTATTTCTCAGAGCAGTGGTTCCGCTACCTGTTTTCCAACCTCTTTTTCCTCAACTTTCTGCAACCGGACTTAGCGGGGATCTTTTCTGCCAACCCAATACAGGCAATCAATCCACCACTCTGGACCATTAAAGTGGAGATGATGTTTTACTTCTCGGTGCCCCTTATTTTTCTGCTCTTTACAAGAAAGAATAGATGGCTTGTCCTCTTCTCCATTTATCTACTCTCTCTTTTGTATTCTCTTCTTTTTCTCAAACTGTACCAGAGCAACAATCTGGACATCTACCTGAGTCTTGAAAAACAGCTTCCCGGGCAACTCTCTTTTTTTGTCAGTGGAGGAGGACTGTATCTCTACTTTTCTTTTTTAAAACAGCACTGGTGGAAATTCCTTCTTCCCAGCCTGCTTTTCTTGAGTCTCCAGGGCCCTGCCCTCTTTCCGCCCCTCTACCCGCTGACCCTTGCCATCACCGTGGTCAGTTTTGCTGTCTGCCTACCATTCCTGGGAAACTGGGGGAAATTTGGAGATATCTCTTATGGTGTCTACATCTATCATTTTCCAATTATTCAAATATTTACAGCCTTGGACCTTTTCACCAATGGCCCCTGGACAGCATTCTACCTTCTTATCCTTGCCATCCTTGTAACCGCCACTCTCTCCTATCATCTTATCGAGCGTCCATTTCTGCGGAAAAGTTCACATTATAGGATGGCATCCGAGGAAAAAAGCGACTGATCATGCGTGCAGAAACAGTACCAGCTCATGTCCTTGCCAGCTACTGCACAAGGCCGGAAGAAGCAACAATTTCGCCCCTTGGTGAGGGGAACATCAATGATACTTTTCTGGTTCAAACCGGGGAACAGCATATTGTTGTCCAGCGGATCAACGGGCAGGTCTTCCCCGATCCAGAGATCCTGATTCAGAACCTGCATCACCTCACTGCCCACTTACAGACAAAAACCTCTCCCAACGAACAACACTGGCAGGACACTGTACTCGTCCCGACTGTCCATGGGGAATTTTCCGTAGAAGACAAAAAGGGCTCACTGTGGCGTGCTCTTTCCTACATTGAAAACAGCTGTACCCTTTCTCAGATAACAACTTCTTTTCAGGCAGAACAGACGGGTTCGGCCCTTGGTTATTTTCATAACAGACTGATAGGTTTAGATATCCAGGAGATGAAGTCCCCTCTGCCGGGTTTTCATCAGATCAGCAATTATCTGCAGCAATACGATCAGATCAGCAACAGCAGCCGCTCAGCAGATATTGACTTCTGTATTAATATTATTGAGAGAGAACGGGCAGGAATAACAGTGCTGGAAGAAGCTTTTTTACAAGGTACTATTCAGGAAAGAATCGTTCATGGAGATCCAAAAGTTGCCAATATCCTCTTTGACAGAGATAGTCATCAGGCCCTCAGCATTATTGATCTTGACACAATTGGCCCTGGACTGCTGCAACATGACATTGGCGACTGTCTGCGTTCAGCCTGCAATCATGGTTCCGCAACAGGTAAACCCGAGGCAGCTGTCTTTACTATTGATCTCTGCCGAGGGATACTCAAAGGATATTTTCGGGAAACAAAAAATCTCCTCACGCACATGGATCGGGAATACATTTATGACGGAGTAAAAACAATCACCTTTGAACTGGGGCTGCGATTTTTTTCTGATTTCCTGGCAGGCGGCAACTATTTCAAGTGCTCCCATCCGGAAGAAACCCTGCACAAGGCAATGGGCCAGTTTTCCCTGTTGCAAAGCATCATTGCCCAGGAAAAGAACATCCGCAAACTCAGCAGATCCCTTTAGTACCTTATAATGGCTTTAAAGCTGGTTATCTGGCTTTAGGGAAGTTACTGCAGTAGATTCCGGCGTAACTGTTTTGCATAGTCTTCTCCCTGACACGACTGCATACGCAAATCTATGCGACTCTTCTCTCGCAGTTCAGAGAACGGCAGGGTGACATTCAGCCGACCTCGCTCATACAATAACTCATCCACATGCCCAGTGAGAAAAAGCCGCCAGTCCAGGGGGAAAGGGTCGTCTGGAGCAATGGCATTGCGGTGCAGCAGAATACTGGTGGTACAGTTTTTCATAAGGGCATCATAAAATTCCGGCTGCTCAAGCAAGCCATTCATCTCCCGGAGATAACTCTCCAGCAAGAGCCTTGCCTGCTCCTTAGAGACCTGTAAACGATACACAAACACACGCTCCTTCCGATAATTGGTACGCAATTTAATAATATCATTTTCATCTGCGGCAACATAGGCAAGCTCATACTGTTTTAAAAAACCTTTTACCGCCGAATAGTCCTGACCGACATCCTTACGGGTTTCAATGGAAACAGCCAGATGATTCCCATCAGCAAAATCCCAGCTCAAAATCGTATGGGCGATTGTATCGGAAGCCCAATAGGAGAGGAACAGATCCAGTCCCTGTAATGTATCCAGATCATAATCCCGGGTCTCCCACCGGTTTTTGACAACATTTGCACCGTTGTATTCAAAATTGCGAACATTGTACATGCGCAGCCTGTTCCCGGTAAGAGTCCCGTGGGAAATCTCAGCAACATCCTGAGCCCACTCTTTGTTATTTGTTGGCCGTAAGGTCTGCCACCAGATGAGCAAGGCCATAAAGAGCAGTATGCAAAAGAGCATATTCCTGCTAAAGGAGCGACCCCTGACAAATGCTGCCGGTAAAAAAGCAGCAAACAAACATGCCACCACACCCCTCACCCACCCCGGCCCGGGAAATGCGAAAAAGAGTGCCAGCACTCCCCATGCCCAGGGAAGCAGGAGTGGAAGAATGATCGCAGCCCGACCTGCCCAAAAAATATATCTTTTGTTTTTCTTCAGAGAAGAGAGGTCAGTCATTTTTTACAAAAAGGGAAACACACACAACAGGAGGTTAACAAATGATACAAAGCAGAAAGAGAGTACAGAAACAGCAGTTGCAATCTAGATCGATACAACAAACAACATTGTATCGATCCAATGGACGAGGTTACTTCAAGATGTTTTTAGAACGGGTGTGCAAACATGACCCAGCCCGCACTCTGTTCATCTGAGAATGCCATATCAAAACGGACGACAGCGCCAGACATCATCGCCCGAAAACTCAGCCCTCCATCCACTTTCACATCACTGAACAGTTCCCCCAGGTCATAATCTTCTGCCACACGCCCAACCTCAACAAAAGGGACAAACTGCATCCAGTCCATCTTCAACCAGCGCAGCCAGGAGATCTCGCCAATGGGATTCCACTCCGGTGTCCAGCGATATTCGGCAGAACCATAGATGACAGAATTATCGTTAAATCGATTATTGGGATAGGCCCGCATTCTATACATCCCCCCCAATTTGGCTCCCTGGGTAAAAGGAGGCGCATCCGACACATGACGATAGCCATCAGCATCGACAGACACATCGGCACTGAAAGAATGGCCCGTCCAGAAGTTCAGGGCGATTGCCTGATGTCGCGTGTACTCATTAGTTCCAAGATCAAAATATTTAGTGGCCTCAAATTCGAGAAAGTCCCACTCTGTTTCGGAGTCTGACCAGCCAAAATCTCTGGTATAGGCAAAATATTGCGTACTTCCCTTGGAAGGATTGCTGGGAAAGTCACTGTTATTGTAATACAAGGCAGCCACTAGTGGATGAACCGTGTAATTCTTTTTACCGATCTCAAGATCCATGCTCTGATAGCGATTAAACTGTTTGAGCATAAGTACCGTCACACCGCTTTCCATGGGATTCCAGACATCACCACCCGAAGCACCAACCTGCAGCACGCCTCCTTTTAGGTCGTAAGACTGCATGGGACCACTGGCACCATGCCCCATGGGCAGAACATACTCCAGTTTCAGGTCTATCCAGTTATCAGACCCTTCATCTTCAAAATAATCACTCTCAGCAGAATCATTACTGCCGGCATATGCTTCACCATCTGGCCGCTCAACACTGACATACGCCCGTTGAGCAGGGTAATGGCCCAATGATCCAATAACAGAAAAGAAGAAGCGTTCCACAACGGGCAGCTGATAATCCCACATCCCCAGAACACCAATATACGCCTCATCCGTGCCCGCAAGTACTGTACCGCCAACCAGCAACTGATCCTGGCCATATCCTTTCCTCATTGCCCCCACCCCAAAACTGGTACCCAGGGAATCTGATGGAAAAGCGTAGGGAAGAACAAGGGAGTTTTTCACCCCCTTGGGGTTTTCTGCCCTGCTGGTGGAGTACTTCACTGAGGCATCGGGTCTTGCTAAAACACCTGTTGCACCTAGCAGAGGGAAGAGACAGGCCATAGCAAGGGAAATACATACTTTTCGTTTTTGCATAAAAACACCAATAAATATTTAAAAGAATAGCATTCTCACCAGGACAGCATCCAGATAAGGATTCTCAGAATCAGAGCTGACAATATTCCACATTCCAGAACAACTGTATAGTTTTTTCTTAAAACCAGCGCCAAAGGAACCGAAACAGATAGTAAATCGGCTTACTGCTGTTAGCTGCTTTTTGGATCTAATTGCTCTCCCCATCTCTCAATTCTTACCAACTCTTTTTCATAGCAGTCAGGACAAAAGCCATGACTGAACCTGGCCTCTGAGTGTTTGCTTATAAACTGTTCCACCTGCTGCCAGTACCCCTTGTCATCTCGTACCTGTTTGCACTTACAGCAGATGGGAAGAATACCAGAAAGCTGTTTCACCTCTTCCAGCGCCTGCTCCAGGTCCTGATTCTTTTCCTGCAACTGACTCTGAGCAAGGCTCAATTTTTCCAGCGCCTGTTGCGTCGCTTTTTTTGCCCTGTACAGTTTTCGATTCCAATACAGAATGACCACAAAGAGAAAAAAAGCGGTGAGAAGAACTTTCCATATCAAGCTGTAGTCAACGGAGCTCTCTACCTTTACCGAGAACCAGGTGTTATAACTATTGCGCTTTTCCTCTTTACTGAGGGTATCAGTCATTTTTTGCATAATTGAGAGAAGCATGGGTTCATCTTTGCGGGTCCCGATGGCCAACTCCCAGGAATCATCAAATTTACCGGCAATCTTAATATCAGACATGCCCTCTTGTTGAATTGCATAGACAATGGGCGCTAATGAATCAATAAAGCCAAACACCTTCCCATCCTGGAGTAACTGCAGCCCGGCCTTCAGATTATCGACTTCAACAAAATGAGTATCAGGGTAGCGGTTTTTTAGAATCTCCGTATAGGCATATCCCTTTACCAGGGCCAGAGGTTTATCCAATACCCGATCAATGCGATCAATAAAAACCTGATCTGAATGCGTTGCAATGACAAAAGGAAAAGAGAGATATGGAGTGGTAAAATCCATATACTCTCTGCGTTCCGGTGTTGCCATTGCCAGAGAAAACATATCGCACTGGCGCTTCTTGGCCATGGCAATGGATTCGCTCCAGCTTGTTGTTGGTAAGAGTTCCAGGCTCACCCCAGTACGTTTTTGCATCATGGCGAGCAAATCTGCAGCCATCCCTTCGTGGATACCCTTTTCATTGATCCGCTCAAAAGGCATCCAGGCCGGATCGACACACATTTTGATACTGCCTTTCTTCCTCAGGTATGTCTGCTCATCTTCACTGAAGATGATTTCTTTTCTGTTCCATTGATCAAAGAGAAAATCATGATAGCTCTCCACAGGAAGTGCCAACCCCGTCTGCACAAAAACAGTCCCCATGGTCTGTATCTTTTCAGGATCAATACTGCCAACAGGATACCTGTCCGGCATCATAAACTTCAGCGTTTCCTGATATTCAAAAAGCAGCGCCTCACGACTCTTCTGCTGACTGTTATATTTCTCCTGAATCAGATCTACCATCTCATATGGGTGTGCCAATGCGTACTCCCAGCCGCGGTTACTCGCATCAACAAAGGCCCGTACACTCTCAGGATTCTTACTGGCATACTCTTTTGAGGTGAACAGATTCACATCGTATAATTCAGCTCCATAATTATTAAAATCCAGTACATTGTAGCTCACATCCTGCTGCTTAAGGAAAAAGGGTTCATTGGTTGCAAAGGCAAAATAGCCGTCCACCCTGGCGTCAATAAAGTCCTGAATATCAAAACTCGGCGGGAGCACCTCGACTTCTGAAGGATTCACCCCAAATTTCCGCAGCATCTGCAGATACCCTGCACCACGGGAATCCATGGATGAGATCATCAATTTCTTGCCACGCAAATCCAAAGGAGAACGAATTGCATTGCTGGTGAGTATAATAAGAGGAGAACTTTTAAAATAATTGGCCACCATTACCAGTGGCTTGCCATGCATATAGGCATGGAGTACGCCATCTCCCCAGATAGCGAATTGTTTCCTGCCGCTGAGCACTTCCTGCACCTGATCCGTCCCTTCCCCAAACTCAAACAACTCCACATCAAACCCAGCTTCCTCATAAAAACCCTGGGCAATGGCGGCATAGAATCCGGCAAATTCGAATTGATGTTTCCATTGGAGCTGCAGAGCGATCCTGGTATTTTCTCCAGCAAAAGCTGGACAAGCACAAAAAACTGATATCAACAAAAAAAACAAAAACGCCTGTCGCATATTACCTCATTTAAGCAAATGAAAATTCGTACACATAAAATGTAGTCAAATTTTAAAAAACTCACTCACCCCAACGGCTGAAAGGATGCACACAGAGACAGGAATTAAAGTAGCGGGGATCGTCCGTTACCTCTGCCCCAATCCATGGAGGTTTTGCAAAAGACTGATCCACAGACTGGAGTTCTATCTCCGCCACAATAAGTCCTTTGTTGGCTCCAATAAATTCATCAATCTCCCAGATCATGCCCGCGTAAGGGACCTTATAGCGTATCTTTTCAATACGGGTCTGTTCACAAAAATTGTCCAGCAACTCCCGCCCATCTTCAACCGGAATCTCATATTCATATTCCAGCCGGAAAGGACCGTCACTCAGACCTTTTATCGTCAAAAAACCCTGTTCCTCAACCACGCGAACCCGGACAGTGCAATCTTTGCCGCGATTCAGGTATCCCTGGATATAATGTTTCCCTGTAATTCCTTCTTTCCAGGAAGCATCCTGCATCAGAAATTTTCGTTCTATTTCAATACCCATAGCAGTACATTTATTTTACAATTTGCAAACAACCTGTTACCTTCTTTACACAACACAATGTCAACACAAAAACCGACCATACAATATGCCTTCAGCCAGACCGAACCCGGCCTGGTCCTCGTGGGAAAAAGCAAAATCGGCATCTGCTTTCTTTCTCTTGGGGAAAATCGGAATTCACTCCTTGAAGATCTAAAAAGCAGATTCCCGAACACCCTCCTTTCCCCTGCCGGAACAGATTTTGACAAGAGCCTCAAAACTATTGTTTCATATATTAACAATAATGCAAATACATTTGATCAGGATTTAGATCTGCGAGGCACAGTGTTTCAAAAACTCGTCTGGAAGGAACTGACGACTATCCCTTTGGGGACAACAATACCCTATAGTGAACTTGCAGACCGCATCGGCCGCCCTGAAAGTGTCCGTGCTGTGGCAAATGCCTGCGGAGCAAACCCTGTGGGAATAATTATTCCATGCCATAGAGTCATCCGTCTTGATGGTTCCCTCGGCGGATATCGTGGCGGAATAGAAAAAAAGAAAATTTTACTTGAACGAGAACAGACCCATGAACAATAATCCAAATTCACCATTCACCCTGCACTGCAAATCCACCGAATGCGCAGCCAGAAGGGGTGAGGTAAAGACTATACACGGTACTTTCCAGACACCTATTTTTATGCCCGTGGGAACTCAGGCGACAGTAAAATCTGTGACGCCAGAGAACTTAAAAGAGATGGATGCCCAGATCATTCTCGGAAATACCTATCACCTTTACATCAGGCCAGGTCACGAACTTATTAAAAGTTTCGGTGGCCTCCATACTTTTATGAACTGGGATCGCCCCATCCTCACTGATTCCGGCGGATTTCAGATTTTCAGCCTTAAAGAGCTTGCTAAAATCACTGAAGAGGGGGCGGCCTTCCGTTCTCACCTTGACGGCGCCAAACTCTTCCTCAGCCCTGAAGATGCCGTCCATGTCCAGGAAGCACTTGGTTCCGATATCATGATGTGTCTTGATACCTGCATCCCCTACCCGGCAACGCGTGAAGAGACCATCAAATCAACAGACCTCACCAGTCGCTGGGCTCGGCGATGCAGAGATGCCCAAACAGATACCGGACAACTGCTCTTTGGTATTGTGCAGGGAGGGATGCATCCGGAATTAAGACAGGCCCATGCTGAAGCACTTATCGACATCGGATTTGACGGCTATGCCATTGGTGGACTCAGCGTGGGCGAAGACAAAACCATGATGCAGGAGATGACTGATGCCACCATACCTCATCTGCCGGAAGACTACTCACGATATCTGATGGGTGTGGGAACACCGGAAGATCTGGTGGAAGGGGTGTACAGGGGGGTGGACATGTTTGACTGTGTCATGCCCACTCGTAACGCACGAAACGGCACCATGTTTACCTCGACCGGAAAGGTGATCATTAAAAATGCCCGCTATCGCGATGACAAGAAGCCCCTGGATCCGAATTGCAACTGTTACACCTGCCGAAACTATTCCCGTGCCTACCTGCGTCACCTCTTCCAGTGCCGGGAGATCCTCAGTTATCATCTGAACACCATCCATAATCTGCATTATTATTTGCAGCTGATGGCTACAATGCGCCAAGCCATTGAGGAAGATCGATTTTCTACTTTCCGGAACGATTTTTATAGCATGCGTGAATCAGAATGATTACATTTGTATGTTTATAATAAATATCCACACAAACAAACTATTCAAATTTTATTTTTATCTTTTTCTGGAGGAACTATTATGACTGGAGTCGCATACGCAGCAGGACCTGCCGCTGGCGGCGGAGCAGGAGGCCTTGCCTCTTTTGTACCGCTTATTCTTATTTTTGGTGTATTTTATTTTATGCTTATCAGGCCACAGCAGAAACAGGCCAAACTGCAGCGGCAGTTTTTAAATGATATGAAAAATGGTGACAAGGTTGTAACCAAAGGTGGTATCCACGGTACCATCACAGGCCTGACTGATAGTGTGGTGACCCTTGAGATTGCGGAAAAAGTCCGCATTAAAGTCTCCCGCTCCTCCATTGGCAGCCCCCTTACCAAAGATGGCGCTCCAGTACCTGTCAAAAAAGGCGGCGCTTGAGGCATAGGCGGTTGCTGATTTTCTACAGGTTGTAGAGTGCAATTAAAAGGCAGGATTTCCTTTTAGTACCAGTATTAGGAATTTCCTGCTTTTTTTCATTATCACCATCAACTATTGCTGGATTTACCCCTGCAGGAATGGCTCAAAACACGCCCTGTACTCCTCACTCAGGCGATGGGGACGCTTTTTTTCCAGGTCAACAAACAGCCCCCTCTGCTGACCTGTTGCTGCCAGCTCTTCTTTTGCATTAAAAAATCGAAATTCCATAATTGCAGAGATGTTTTTCAGCTGTGACAGCCACACCTCTATCCGCACCTGCTCTCCTAGAAACAGAGGCTTTTTATACTGAATCTTTGTCTCCACCAGCATTGGCAGGATACCAGATTTCTCCATAATTGAGTGCACCGGCAATCCGGCGGCCTCCAAGAGTTTGAGGCGACCCACCTCCATCCACTGAATATAAACGATATTGCTCACATGCCCGGCAAAATCAATCTGGTATGTATAGATGGATTCTTTAAAAACAACCTTTTCCATGGACTCCTCTCACACAAATAGCGTTAGGATAGTTTAAGTAAATTTCTCGCATTTTCCGTTGTCTGTTTTGCAATCTGCTGCACGGATTCTCCCCGTAATAGAGCAAGGGAATCCAGAATCTGAGGAAGATATGCCGGGCAGTTTCGCTGACCATGGTGGGCTGCCGGAGGAATATCAGGAGAATCTGTCTCCAGCACCAGAGACTGCAGAGGAAGTTCTGCGATCACTGAGCGAATTCGTGTTGCCCGGTCATAGGTCACTGTCCCGCAGACACTGATCAGGAAACCAAGCTGCAGGTAATGTTCTGCCTGCTGCAGACTGCCACTAAACGCATGTACAATCCCCCCACAGGCAAAACGCATCCGGCGAAGGATTGCCTGCACCTGATCATGTGCCTTTCTTACATGAAGAAGCACAGGTAGCTTTGCCTCTGCTGCGATGGAGAGTTGGGCTGCAAAAAGTTCCTGCTGGGCACTGCGATCAGAATCCGTTATAAAATAATCGAGACCAATCTCACCTATGGCCTTCAGATTCCCCTCCCGGGCGTGTGTCTGCAGAAGGTCAAGATCATCACCCCCATGGTGTGTTAAATACATGGGATGAAGACCAACGGCAGGATGCAGATCTTTTTCAGTTGCAGCAAGGGAAAAGATTCTTTCCCAGCCGCTTCTGCACACTCCTGGCAAAATCTGAGCCGTCACTCCTGCCTTTCTGGCACCATGCAGAACTTCCTGAAAATCATCCTGAAAAGCAGGAAGATCGATATGGCTATGCGTATCTATCAACTCCATAACAGACAATGGCTATACGCCTTGCTCTGCCAGCACACTCCCTTCTCCAGCCAGGGGACGAAACATTTTTTTACCGGCCCCACAACTCGGGCAACAGTATTCATCCGGAAGATCGTGAAACGATGTCCCTGCCACTATCTTTCGTCTCTTATCCCCCCTCTCCGGATCGTAGACAAATCCACAATCCACCGTCTGACACTGATACATATCTTCTGCTCTTGCCATGTAATCACCCTCTTTACAGTACCTGTTCACGCAGCATTGAAGGCAACCGCGATATTCTTTTTTCCATCACACCTGACATAGAACAACAAACAAGGTATGATAAAGGCTATCAACATAATATAGTCCACTGAATAAAAGTCAAACCGATTGGAGAGAATTATGACCCCGGAAGAGATGCGTGAAAAAGCAATGGAGCTATTCAAGAAACGATTCCACTGAAGTCAGGCAATCCTGGCCGTGGGCCTGGAAAAAATTAAACAAGAGAATGAAGAGGCGGTCAAGGCCGTTGGTGCATTTGGTGGAGGAATTGCCAGTTCCGGAGCAGTCTGCGGCACACTCCTAGGAGCAGTCGCTGCCATTTCATCTCTGCACAGCAGAGGAAACCTGGGCGACAGAGAGAACCCCAGGGTCTGGGGAGTGAGCAACAAGATACTGCATAAATTCAACCAATTGACAGAACCATATGGCGGCTCAAATTGTTCCGATATTGCACGACTGGACTGGAAAGACAGGGATGCTGTGAAAGAATACTACTCCAATCCAGACAGCAGCCGTAAGGAATGCGTGCAGCTGGTGGGTGACTGTGCCTATGAACTTGGAAAGATACTGGAGAAAGAACTGGCACTGCTGGAAGACAAATAAAGGGGAGAATACTCGCCTGCAAAGACCATATAGATTTCAGCACACCCTGTTACAAAAGGTATGATACTGTTTAATAGATTTTCTTTTCAGGAATAACCAGCTGGCTCGAAAAACAGATATCTTCCTTCTTGAAGTGCAGCACTGTTGAGCACCCATAAAAAATGTGAAAAACAAAAAAGCCCGGGCAGAAGATCTCTGCCCGGGCTTTTTTTCATGTGTTTACCAGGGTCTCCGTACCAAGCGGGCTAATTTCCCTGGCCGTGCTTAATAAGCGCCGGAATCATAAGATTCCAGAAACTACTGCTGCCTGGGTCAGGATTATATCCTGTACCACCCGGCAGATTTGCGATCTCCGGATCAAAAATAGCACCGGCAGAATCCGTCTCTCCTGCCAGACTGTTCAAATATTCCTGCCGATCAGTATAGCCATCTTCGTCATAATCAGACCTGCCCGTTGCAGTATTCAGGTTTCCGAAGTTTTCGATCTCCCACTCATCTGCGATACCATCAAGATCCGTGTCAATTATTATTTTGTTCACTGTTACGGAACCATTAACCAGTGCTACGGCAATGGCCGGATAGGCTAGAGACAGGTCCTGCTCCCCCTCTACCTGGCCAAGCAAAATGGGAATAACCTCTCCCGAGGCAGAATAACCGGCAACTGTATTACTTATAGAAACAGCAGAGATACTGACAGGATAGATACCATTGGGCACACTGTCAGCCACTGTGAATTGCAGGGTAAATAGAGTCGTTTCAGTCGCCCCTGCTTTTACCCTTGCAGCAGCAAACAAGGTGGTACTGCTGATGGTGTTAGACACGAGTGGACGGCTATACTCTGTCCCATCCACGGTCACCTGGCCTGGAGGCAGTGGATCGGGAATGGGGTTCAATGCCTGCCACTGATCTGTGAATGTGTCGAAAAACTCCGACTGAATATCGGTCAGAGTAAAATAACTGCTGTTGTAAGTCAGTGTAAAAACTGCCCCGGCAATATTTTCTGGTATATCCACGGTGATGGGGATGGAAACCACCTCTTCCGGGAGTGCAGATATTGAACTGACAGTAATTGTTTCGGCCGAAAGCGGCTGTACAGAAGCCGAAAAAATCAGAATAAAAACATAACATAAGATAGAATTTCTCATTTTATCTCACCACCATAAGTTATAATTTATCTCGTATGTGAACCATCTCCAAAACACGAACACTCACAGGAACCATTCGCATAAATGGAGACACCAGCTGCTGAAGATTTATCGCTATCCTTACGCTCAACATGGCTGCGGCGCATTTGCAGCAACTGGAAACATGCTGACTCTCAGGCTGACAAATCACACATCTTCCTTCTGAAGGATACTGAAATCCTGCATGAAAGGCAAATAAAATGTGCAGTAACTATGAATCCAGAAATGTAAGCAGGTTAACATTCATGTTGCCCCACACCGCCATCGGAACAATGTGGCACACAAAATGCGAAAAACATTCTCAGCCAAACATTCTCCTTTGGAATTAGTGTCTGCTGCAGTATAATGTGTTGAGTAAGAATGTTTTGCGATATTTTTCACCGCACCAAGCGCAAGCACAAAACTCACGAAAACAATACGTTGGGTCTACACCACTATTATTTTCAGTTTTTGTCAGTGGTCAGATAGGTTGTTGTATTGACACCGTTGGATAGCTTGTCAAAAAAATTATTCCCTGTTGGTATCTTCTTTATGATGGCCAACACCATGCTTATCCACCCTGTCCAGCAAACAGATTACCGTCAGACATCACCTTACAATACCGTACCCTGTCATCTACTGTACCCTTCATATTACTCTGTTTTTTTGAGAGTCATCTCCTCCTCGCCCTTCTGGAGAGATGGTTCTCTTGTCACAATATACGGTTGACAGATCTATTTTTGTCAAAACAGAAATGACTTTTGCAGTCGTTCCCTGGTTGAAGATTTCATATCCATGAGGATTACATGATGAAACTGAAAGCCCGCAATCTCACCACTCTCATACTCACCACGCTTCTTTTATTGTGCGCATCAGCATCCTTGTGCCACGCCGGTGCCGGTAATGCACTTGACCTGGCGACTCCGGAAGTGACCTATCTAGATAGAACCGGGATCAACTCGGTTGCAGGAAACGATATCACCGTGGAGTTCTGGTTCAAGGGGAACAGTTCGAGTCTCCCGGACGGCGTCAACCTGTTTCAGTTGAGCAATGGCGCCAACCCCATCTATTTCTTCTTCAAAGCCTATCGATCCGGTACCGGATACTATGTCAGTTTTAAAAGCGGGATCAGTACAGCACAGGTCACAATTCCCAGCACTCTTGTGAACGGCCAGTGGCACCATGTCGCGATAGTATGGAATGTTGACACCCTGACACTTTACTTTGACGGCAACTATTCCAACAATTGGCCATATAAGGCCCTCAATGTAGCTTCCAATCTGCATCTCACCATTTCACCGGATGCCCAGATTGAGGAATTCCGCATCTGGGATCATGCCCGAACCCCGGAGGAAATCCAGCAATACAAGGATCATTCTCTTACTGGCAGTGAATCTGGACTGGGACTGTACTATGATTTCAACTCAAGCTCCGGAGGGACCGCTACCGACCAATCAGGACACGGTTACCACGGAAGCGTTTATCACGGCACCAATCCAAATTTCTGGGTTCCCTCCACCGTACTCCTCGACCTGCCGGAAGTCGAAACCGTTTCTGCCACAGACATAACCTTTAGCTCCGCCACCCTTAGCGGAGATGTTGTCTCTGACGGGGGAGATCCTCTGAGCGCGAGAGGATTCTGCTGGAGCACCTCCACCGGTTCACCTGATATCTCCGACAATGTGATCACTGATCCGACCCCAACCAGCGGCACATACAGTTCTGAGATGACCCTTCTGGATACGGAAAGTACCTATTATGTCCGAGCCTATGCAACTAACGCCAACGGTACGACCTATGGGGACCCAATCAACTTCACTACCCTTCCAGAGCCCATACCTGATCCGCCCGGCTATGCCCTTCTGTTCGATGGCGATGATTATGTCGCTATCGGAAACCGGCCGGCTCTAAATTTTTTCGGTACCACACCCTTCACCATCGAAGCCTGGGTAAGACCGGACACGGATAACCCATCTGGAACCATCTTCTCCAAATTTGCCCTGGGTACCATGGAACAGTACTACCTTGGCCTGGACAATGGGCAAGCCACTGTGTTCCGTGCTGACGGCGGCGCAGCTCTTACTGGGAGTTCAACTCTGGTGAGTGGCAACTGGTATCATCTTGCAGCAACCTACGACGGTACCGACCTGACCCTCTATGTTAACGGTGCTGTTGAAGGCTCTCAGGCTTCCGGCAGTGTAGCGGAACAGACTGTCTCCATACTGGTCGGAGCCCGATATGATAACACTGATCCCACTGCATGGTTTACCGGAGCAATCGATGAAATCCGTGTCTGGGACATTGCCGTCAGTGAGAGTGAGATCCAGAGCGGTATGACAACTCTGCTGGATGGCAGCGAAACAAATCTGCTGGCGTGGTACGCCTTCGATTACACCATTGCCCAGCCAGCCCAGACAGTACACGACGACTCTGGAAATGGAAATAATGGAACAACCCAGGGCAATCCTGTGACCACCGCTTCCGGAGCTCTTGGAGTCCCCGGCGTAATCAGTGTTGACGCCAATATGGTCGGACAGGATTTTGCCACCCTCAGTGGCAGACTTGTCCAGGAAGGTGCCTCAGCAGTTCTCGAATGGGGCATATGCTATAACACCACAGGCCGACCACTCTACACCGACTCCAGAAGCATCGGTGCTGCGGTAGATGGCCAGACAGGACTGTTCGACACCATAATTAAGGGGCTCAGTCCCGGTGTCAACTATTTCGCCCGTGCCTATGCGCTAAACAGTAATGGCATTGGCTATGGTGACGAGATCCAGCTTACCACTGCCATGCATCCCCCCGGCAATGCCCTTTATTTCGACACTGACCAGGATGGCGTCTACACCCCTGATGTAGATTTGGCCCAGCAGGCTGCTTACACCGTTGAATTCTGGCTCAAGGCCACCAAGGTTGGTTCCTGCCTTATCAATCACACCTCCACGCACCTGATTGCATTTGGCCTGGAAGACAGCAGCCGTGCGAGAGGGCACTATATTTTCACAGATGCCAGTTCACCTGTTTATCTGGCAATGGATGCTCCGAACCGCGGCCTGGACGCTGCTGACGATCAGTGGCACCATATAGCCGTAACATTCAAAGAAAATGACCCGGCCGGTTTTACCAGCTACTTCGACGGCCGCCTGATTGCCAGTCAATCCACAGAAAATCTCGGTGGAGCTATCTGGCAGCAAGATCCGTTTCTGCTCTTTGGTGACAGCCTCTACTTCTCTGATGCCTTTCTAAACGGACAAATGGACGAAATCCGCATCTGGAATCGTGTCAAAACAACAGAAGAGATCCGTCAGGACCGCTTCCAGACCTTCTATGGCGACGAAGACAATCTCCTGCTCTACTACCGTTGCGACCACTCTAACGGTACTCTTCTGCAAGATAGCAGCAGCAATTCCTACGACGGTTCACTGGGCGGAACTTCTCCAGCGGGCAGCTTGGGCACACCCAGCTGGATCGCATCTGAGGCACCCCTTGGAGTGCCCTATTTGGAAACAGCACTCCTTGACAGCCGCCCCGTAGCCACCGCCCGCATCTCCGGCACAGTGTTAAACGACTATGGACAGGCAGTTACCGAACGCGGAATCTTCTGGAACACCAGCGGATTTCCAACCGCAAGTGACAATCAGATTACAGCAGCCCCAGATGCAGGCGAACCATACAGTCTGGAAATTCCTGAGCTGACACCCGGCACCACATACTATGTTCGTGCCTTTGCCCGGAACAGTGCCGGTCTCGGCTACGGCAACCTGGTGATTTTCAGTCCACTGACAGCAGGTGGAAATTACAACCTGATGTTTGACGGGATAGATGACTCTGTGGAGATTGCCGACCCCTTTACCGACCCGGCAACATTCACCATTTCCCTGTGGGTCAAGCCATCGGCCATTAATGATGGAAGTGCTCACGGTATTATCGGCTATGACGGTACCTATCATAAACCGAGCCTCTTCGTGGGTCCTGCAGACGGCAGTCTGCAATACGATTCATACGATGAGAGTGGAACGCGTTACGAAAACACCCTTAATGATTTTTTCACCGCAGCCGACGAATGGGTTCATATCGCCTGGGTGAAGGACGGCAGCAGTTACCTGTTTTATCGAAACGGCGTTCTCTTTGCAACCGAACCTGCCCCTCCAGCCATCTGGACAGACAGGTTATCTCCCTACTATATCGGTATGCCGCAGCCACCATTTTCCGGTGAGATTGATGAAGTACGCATCTACAGCCAGCCACTCAGCGAACAGGAGATTGCAAACAGCAACTACACTCCGCTTTCCGGCGAAGAAGCCGGACTGGAAGTATACTTTGCCTTCAACCAGACCGATGGGAGCCTGCTTGTTGATTCCAGCGGATCAGACAATCACGGCCTGCTCGAGAACGACCCGGTATGGAATGATACTGGTGAGCTGAACCTTGGCATGGCAACGGTATGGGTGGATGATGACTACTCAGAATTTTCAGCCAATGACGGCCATACATTTGGCCTTGACGCCTTTAAGGCCTTAAAACCCGCACTGCTCTCTGTCCTTGACGATGGAACAGTGATGGTGAAAGATGGCGAGTACAAAGGTGATGACAACCGTGGACTTCTGGTCAAGGATCGCGCCATTACCATTCGTTCTGAAAATGGAGCGGAACATGTAATAATCAATGCAGAAAACGAAAACATTTCCTTCTGGCTCTACAACTCAGACGCCACCCTTGATGGCCTCACCATATTTGGTGGTGGTATGATGATTTATGACGGCAGCCCGTCCATTTTAGGCTGTAATTTTATTCAAAACAGGGGAACAAGTGGAGGCGCCATTATAACAATCGGCCTGACCGAGACAGCCACTCCTCGTATTTCAGGATGCACTTTTCTCAATAACGAAGCCGAAGCCGGTGGCGCAATTTTTGTGGCCGACGATACGGCTGTCGTAATTGAGAACAGTGTTTTTCAGAGCAACAAAAGTAGTGTAGGCGGTGGTGGAGCTATTGCGGTACAGCCACTGAACGGAACAACCTCCCCTGCCGGCGTTACGCTGACCAACTGCACTTTTCTTGCTAACGAAGCAGCAACGACTGGCGACACCCTCTGGTCTTCCGCCGACAGCGGTGCAGGACAATCTGCGACCATCACTGTCAGCAACTCCATCCTCTGGGGTTCTGACAGCCCTATTGAGCAAATCGACGGCGCTACTGTTTCCGTCACTTACTCCACCGTGCAGGGAAGCTTTAGCGGGGAAGGCAACATCAGCGATGATCCCGGCTTTGTCTACCCGGCTGATCCGCACATCCAGACCGACTCACCCTGTGTTGATGCGGGGACGACCAGTCCTCCTGGAGGACTACCTGCTGTCGACCTGTACGGAAATGACCGCTCGAACAACGGTACTCCTGACATGGGAGCATACGAGACACAAGCTGCCGTTCCGGTTATCTCATTGTCAAAATCAATATTCAACTTCACCGCCATGGAGAATGAGGCAGACCCTGCCGACCAGAACATGTTGTTGAGTAACGGTGGCGACGGCACACTGGACTACCAGATTATTACCGGCTGTCCATGGCTGGTTATTGTTCCAGATTCCGGCAGCCTTACCGATCTCAGCGATTGGGTGAACCTGCATATTGATGCAGACCAGCTGTCATTTGGGAACCACACCTGCTTTGTAAAAGTCACAAGTCCAGATGCCACCAACAGCCCGCGTACTGTTCCCGTGAGTGTCAATATCCGCAAACAGCTGGTGGTGGACCCTTCTGACCCTGCTCTTTTCAGTACAATTCAAGATGCTATCGACGCCGCTGAGGACGGTGAAACCGTTCTGGTCAAAGAAGGTATCTACACAGGGACCGGCAATGTCAGCCTGACCTTTGCCGACGGCTTTGGTTCGTTCAAGGCCATCACGGTGCGTAGCGAAAGCGGACCGGAAGACACAATTATTGACTGTGAAAACCTCAGCAATACCCGCGGAATTACCTTCGGCAATGACGAGACCGTAGAGGCAGTATTTGAAGGATTTACCATTCGCAACGGCAGCCAATATTTCGGCGGCGGAATCTATGTCCTTGGTGCTGCTGCACCAACCATCCGTAACTGCATAATCGAAAACAGTTCGGCCGACACAAACGGTGGCGGGATTTACATTGACGACACAGCTGCGCCCACCATCATTGGCTGTCGAATTGATGGAAACAACAGCCTTATGCATGGACCGGGCATCTACTGTGACGACAGCAGTGCTCCGCTTATTATCAATACCCTTATCACAAACAACAGTACCCTTACTGCAGATGGAGGAGGACTCTACTCCAATGGATCCGCAGCTCCTGAACTGACCAATGTCACCATCGCCGATAACAGTGCAGTTCAAGGTGACGGCATCTATAATAACAGCAGCACTCCGGCAATTCTTATCAACTCCATCCTCTGGGGGAACGGGGACGAACAGATTGCAGGGACAGGAATCACTGTAGCCTCCTACAGCAATATTGAAGGTGGCTATGCAGGATCAAATAACATCAGTGACAATCCCCTCTTTGTAGATTCTCTCGGCGGCGATTATTCCCTTAACCAGGATTCGCTCGCCATCAACGCAGGCAGCAACAGCGCACCATCCCTGCCAGGGACAGACATTAACGGCCGCAACCGAATCCTGGAAGGCAGAGTCGACCTTGGCCCCTATGAGCATGGAGCTGACGAAGAGACAAACTATCTCATTACCGACATTCCAGACCAGACCTTTTCCCCTGGTTATGTAATTACTTTCACCATCTTTACCGACCATTGGGGCACTGGCGACACTCTCGGCATCACCTATGGATATGAAGTAGCCTGGGGCGACCCTGTCGGCAGCATCAGCATAGATCCAGTCACGGGTGCCTTTCAATACCTGCCTCCTGAGGTACAGCCTGGAGATCCGCAGGATAACTGGCGACCCTTTGCCATCACCTTTACCGCTACGGTCAATGGTGAGACGATCCAGCAGACAATAAGCTTTAACTCCGGCCTTGAACTGCCTGCAGAGTACAGCTTCACGGAAACAAGCCTGCCCCTGCCGGATCCGGAAAATGATGAATTTATCGTTCGTAACGAACAGTGGAATGAAGCAGCACCAGGTCTCAATTTCAACTGGCTGCCTAACCCTGCCCCAGGTCCACCAGAAATATCCCTGGAACTTGGCACCATCCACATCGCCGGCAAGACACTGGTAATAGAGGCCGGACACGAAAATCGAATCTATGACGATTATCACAACCGTAACAGTCTGCAGTCCATGACACTCATAGCCGAAACAGTGATCATTCGTGACCCCTGGCATCTGCCTCAGACCAATATCTCCATCCAGGCAAAAACCCTGCGTTTTGAAGATGATGGTCAGATCAGTACGATTCCTGAAACTTCAGCAGATACTGTCAGTGATGCGAGCTACAATCGCGACCCTGACACAGGTGAATATATACTTGATGGCGAGGGTCATCCAACATACACAGCTCCCGGTACAGCTGAAGATGGGCTTCCTGCAGGCTCTCTTGCCCTTGATATCAGCGAACTGAATTCCGGCCACATCGGTGGTAATCCGATCCCTGTCCGCTTCCTCCTGCAAGGTGGTCTGGCACAGGATGCCGGAAATGGCTTAAACGGTTTTCCAGGCATAAGCGTCGCTCCCATTGCAAATGCAACCAGCACCGATGTGAACGCCTGTGAATATACCGCACTCGGCGGTTGCTTTATCACCACTAACTGCGAGCATAAAGATGGTTTCAGTGTGAACACAATTGAGATTATTTACTGTAACGCTTTAACCGTCACTGAATGGTCCGAAAGATACAATGCATTAGCCGAATACCATCCCGTAGTCTGGCCAACAGATGGATCAAATGCTGTTGCATCCAGTCAACCCGGAACCGGTGGTAGCGGCGGTAATCTTGCAGCCAATCTCACCCATGACAGCAATGGCTGGCCGATAGACACATTCCTGGCCAACAACGGAGGATCATCAGGTGCCCAAGGCCGCTTTACTATCGGTGGATTTGCCGGTACCCCCAGAGATGCTGTCGTATACAGATACAGTGAGCTGGGCGAGTTTAACGGCATAGTGATACACGGACACACCGACCCGGGTACCGATGCCCAGGCTCCGGCCGGATACAACGGTCAACCGGGCCAACTCAGCACCTCAGGAGGTCACGCCCTCTCCTGGATGCACCCCTTTGCCCTTAAGCAGACCCTGGCCCATGCCAAGGCGCTGTACCTCAACGACCATCCAGAGGAAGCCCATGCCATGATGGCCGACTATCCCGAGTTGATAGATGCCTTCCTCATATCTGAACCCGACTCCATCCATGAGCTGGATCTATTGCAACTGCGAAATGAAATATTCGCCCTGCTCTATAAGATCAGTCTGGGACGCGACTACTTTGGTAATCCCGCAGGCTGGGCCCCCATGCTCTCTTTTGAGGTCACCCAGACTGCCTACCAGAACGA
>JAOZKX010000439.1 GCA_029935135.1 Desulfocapsa sp. | reverse complement strand
CTGTTTACCAATAATGATTTCAGAGATACCAATATTAGGATTATCATCAGCTTTGTTGTATACCTCGTCCCTGTAAATAAAACAGATAACATCAGCATCCTGCTCGATTGCACCTGATTCCCGAAGGTCTGACATCATAGGTCTTTTATCGGTACGGCTTTCCAGGCTACGGTTGAGCTGAGAAAGGGCAATAACAGGGACTTTCAATTCCTTGGCCATGGCCTTCAGCGATCTTGAAATTTCACTGATTTCCTGGGTCCTGTTTTCTATACTGTTTCTTCCCCGCATAAGTTGCAGGTAATCTACGATAATAAGACCAAGGGGAGAGCGTGCGGCAAGTCTCCTGACTTTAGCGCGCATCTCCAGAACTGAAATAGCTGGTGTGTCGTCGATATACATCGGAGCCTCCGACAGCATGCCTACAGCCCGTGTCAGTTTGGGCCAGTCCTCATTGTGGAGTTTACCGGTTCGGATGCGTTGGGAATCGATATGGCCGACAGAAGAGAGGAGACGAATGGCAAGTTGTTCTTTTGACATCTCGAGGCTGAAAATAGCAACACCGGTTTTTTCAAGCTGAGCGGCATTCTGGGCTATATTCATAGCAAATGAAGTCTTGCCCATGGAAGGACGACCGGCGAGAATGATCAAGTCTGAAGGTTGCAGGCCAGCGGTCATTTTGTCGAGTTGAGAATAGCCCGTGGGCACCCCGGTGATTTGTTCTTTTCTTTTATAGAGCTCTTCTATGGTTTCAAAGGCTCCGGGGATAATATCTTTTAAGGGGGTGAAGCTCTGATTGGATTTGGACCGGGCTATTTCAAATATGGCCTGTTCAGCTTCGTCAACTAAAAGATCGATATCTCCCTGTTCGTCATAGCACCTCTCTGCAATTTCGGTGTTAACCCGGATGAGGTTACGGAGAATGGCTTTCTGACGGATGATTTTTGCATAATGGACAAGGTTTGCTGTCACCGGGACAATTGAAGTAAGTGTCGCCAGGTAAGCAACATCACCTGCTTCTTCAAGTTGATTGATATCTTTGAGCTGGTTGGCAACGGTGATAATATCCTGTGGTTCATTTTTTTCAAAAAGAAGAACCATGGCTTCAAAAATGAGTTTATGGCGATTCATATAAAAATCGTCACTATTCAACAGCTCAAGGACAGCGGTAAAGGCATCGTCTGACAACAAAATGGTGCCCAGTACAGACTGCTCGGCTTCCTGGTTTTGTGGTGGTACTCTACCAGGCGAAGTTGGGGTGAAACTTTCTGGTGATGTCGCTTGATTCATATGAGGATAAACTGGGGTGCAGGTGGTGGAATGGAGCACAAAAAACAACACACTGTGCAGAGAAATTCTCTGACAGTGTGTTTATACAATGCAACGAAGAAAAATGTAAGGTCAATTGTGTAAAAGACCCATGGAGAGAATAGATAAAATCTCTATTCTTCGCCTTCATCGTCAGCCAGAGGAACAACCTGAATGGTAATGTCAACACGTTCCTGAAAACCTACCTTAACGACTACAGTAGTTTCCCCGAGGGTTTTAATAGGATCAATCAAAAGGATCTGTTTCTTATCGATATCAAAACCGATATCGCTAAGTTTAATGCTGATATCACCGTTTGTGACGGAACCAAAAAGTCTTTCATCCGCTCCAGCAAGCATGTGGATGGTGATTGTGGTACCAGCAAGTTTTTTGGCTATGGCTTCCGACGCCTTCATCTGTTCTTTAATTCTAGCTTCTATTACTGCTTTGTTCTCTTCAAACGCTGCGATGTTAGAAGCATTGGCAACAACTGCTTTTCCCTGGGGAAGAAGATAGTTGCGTCCATAACCAGCTTTAACATTCACAATATCACCTTCGCGGCCGAGGGTGTTAATTGTTTCGTTTAATATAAGTTCCATTTTACTCTCCTTACTGTCAATTATATCAAAATCGTATTGGCGGGAATGGGCCAATACTCATTTCATTCAGTATCCGTTCCATTTTTATCACGCTGCAGGCGTCGTATGTCAAACCAGATATCAGCTATTCCAAGCAGGGCGAGGAATATAGTGCCAAAAGACTGGAAAAAAAGAATGACATAAATCACCGTTCGTAAAAATAGTGGAACACTCCATTTATAAAAATAAAATAACATTATTGCAATGCCTTGAAAACAGTAAAGCAATCCTGTTACCATAAGTATATTCAGCCCGATTGTCCTGCCAGGTTCGATTGATGAAAGAATCAATATCCCGGGGATAATCAGTGCCCAGACGAGTTTTTCTGGTAATTTCCAGAATTTATACTCAGGCCAGGGGCTTGCACTCGTTTTTTTTGCCAGCAGTCTGTTACCTGAAAT
>JAOZKX010000438.1 GCA_029935135.1 Desulfocapsa sp. | reverse complement strand
CTGCGTTCCCCCTTACGGGTTCGGTTCATCCGCCTGAGGGCGGCAAGAAAAAGCGGTCCTGTCAGACCGGCACCAAGCGCTGCCTCAGCCAGAGCCACATCCGGTGCCCGCATCCTGACCCAGGCAAGGGCCATCAACAGGCCAAAAGAAATAAACAAGATTACTGCCTTAAAAATATCTTCGCTGCTGAGCAGACGCCAGCCAAGCCACAGCAGTGTCAATACGAGTATGAGATCAAAAAGGGTAAGGATGGAATAGGTCATGGGCGTGTCCACGGCTTAATTTTTTTTTCCATACCACTGCTGGCAATAAGATGACAGGATGCGGAACTGGCAATCAGCACCAGCAGCCAGATAAGCAGAAGCTTGACTATTACTGCCCAGTTTCCAGACTGGAGGGAAAGGCCGCAGACAACAAAGCCCAAACCGATGTTATCCGCCTTGGTCAGGGCGTGTAATCGGGTATAGATATCTGGAAAACGGATGAGTCCCACAGTTCCGGACAGGAAAAACAGGAGTCCGATTCCAATAAAGAATGTACCGCTATGATAGAGGATCGTCATGTTTTTTCTTACCTGGTTGCCAGGTACGGCGGACAAAGGTGAGAGTGGACAGGGCTGATAGCAGGGCAAAAACCAGGGCGATATCAATAAGCACCGGATTAGCCATACCTGCACCCAAAAGCAACAGAATCGCTACTCCACAGGTGCCGAACAACTGTGCAGTCATCATGCGGTCTGCAGCAGTCGGGCCCTTCAAGATACGAATCATGCCCACAGCAACAGCAGGCAGCAGAATGAGAGCAAAGAATATATGCAGCCAGCTCATAAACTCTTTTTATTCCCGGTTGTCCTGCCAATCAGTGCAGCAACATGATATTCCAGGCGTTGAATGTTTGCCCAAACCGGCATCCCCTGATCAAGGGTGTGGATAGTCACCTGGTCTCCTTTCAACTCGGCACTGAGGGTGCCGGGGAGCAGGCTGATACAGTTGACAAAAAGAATTCTGGCTGATCCTTCCGCCAAGAGAGTGGTGTAAAAGACCAGCCCAGGATCAAGAAGTTGCTGAAAGGAAAGGGCACGGTGCATAACATCAATGCCACCGCGAAGCGACTGATGCAGAAAAAAGGGAATAAAACGAAAAACTGCCAAGAGATGTATATTCAGTGAAGAGGAAGACGCCAGCCACAGGCTCATGGCTGTAACAAGCAATACTGCCGGAACACCCAGAAGCCAGCTCGCCTTATCCGATCCGGCCAGAGCGTACCACAAAAAAGAAAAAATCAGCAGGCGGAAAAAAATCCGCCTACCAAGAATTTTCCAAGCAGTACTGGTGGAAGAACAACTGTCATTACCCATGGCCTCATCTTTCCTGTAAAAGAAAAATCCATTCTCTTCCTTTATTTTCTTCGTTTTTACAGGAAAAAGTCAAGCTGTTTTCTTCTCCGGAGTCACGAAAAGAAGGCAAAATTTGCAGCCTTCCTGAGACGATTCAAAACCTCTTTGAGCTGGAGAAAAAAGCAGCCTGAGCCTTTTTCACTACATTCGACAACAGATTTCTGTCAAAGCGTTTCTGTGGAATCCAGATCATCTACAAATTCGAGACCGGCAGGAAGAGCCAGACTGTCACCGTGAAAAGTCAGATTGACATATCGTGCATAAACACCGTTACCGACAGCAACACCAGTGCTTGAAGAGGAAACAAAAACGACTGTGCTGATACTGGCAGCAGGAATAGACATGCTCATGCTTGCAAAGGTCTGCTCCCCACAAGTTGTCCCTCCACTATTCCATGTATTCCCGCCATTGAGCGAAACACTCGCCCGCTCAGACCATCCAGAATTGCAGGTATAATAAAAATACGGCATCCAGGCTATCGAAGTATCTGTTGTGTTTTTAATTCTAAATAGTGCAACAATCACCCGACCATTGGTTGAACTATACTGGTGATACACTTCAGAGTGTACCATGGCATTGGCACCGCCGTATCCCTTCCGGGTCAACAGGGTTCGCATGACCTCCGGATCCGTACTCATATCACCTGCAACCCCATTTCCATCCGTCCAAACGCTTGGCCTGATTCCTCCATGCAGATCCGAACGGTTCGCGATAAGCCATCCGACATTATTCAGATAGGTGCTGAAAACCTGCCAGCGAAAAACACTCCCCTTCTGCTTTGACCTGCAGTCAAACACATCACAGGTTCCGTCAGCTGAAACATCCTCAGTGGCAAGGTCACAGCCTCCATTTGCATTCAGATCCCAGCAATGGAGTCCATCCGTCCCATCAACACCTGCAATACCATTTTGTCCGTCAACTCCCGGGGCACCATCTACACCGGCAGCACA
>JAOZKX010000081.1:6901-7868 GCA_029935135.1 Desulfocapsa sp. | reverse complement strand
CACCGTCATTGCCAATGTGGAAGGGAATCGAACAACCCCTTCCATTGTCGCATTTGCAGATAATAATGAGAGAATGGTTGGTCAGGTGGCAAAACGTCAGGGTGTAACCAATCCGGAACGAACACTCTATGCAATAAAGCGCCTGATTGGACGAAATTTTAAAGATGCTGAAGTGCAAAAATCAGTGGAAATCAGTCCTTTCAAGATTGTTGCGGGAAAGGGTGGCAGTGCTGCCATAGAAGTGGAAGGAAAGGCCTATACCCCAGCCGAAATTTCAGCCATGATCCTTGGTAAGATGAAGGCCACTGCTGAGGAGTATCTGGGTGAAGAAGTCACCGATGCTGTCGTCACTGTTCCTGCATACTTTAATGATGCACAGCGACAGGCTACCAAAGATGCCGGAAAAATTGCGGGCCTGAATGTTCAGCGTATTATCAACGAGCCGACTGCTGCATCTCTAGCCTACGGTCTGGAGAAAAAAGGCGAAGAAAAAATTGCAGTATTTGATCTTGGCGGCGGTACCTTTGATGTTTCCATCCTTGAGATTGGTGATGGTGTTTTTGAAGTGAAATCCACCAATGGTGACACCTTTCTTGGTGGTGAGGATTTTGATATGCGTATTGTCAACTGGTTGGCAGATGAGTTTAAGCGTGACCAGGGTGTCGACCTGCGCGGTGACAAAATGGCGCTGCAGCGTTTGAAGGAAGAGGCTGAGAAAGCCAAGATGGAACTTTCCACCACCATGGAAACTGACATCAACCTTCCTTTTATTACTGCTGATGCGTCAGGGCCCAAACATCTGAATGTAAAGCTCAGTCGTGCCAAATATGAGAGTCTTGTTGAGGATCTGGTTGAGCGTACTGTTGGTCCCTGTAAGACTGCATTAAAAGATGCCGGTCTTTCTCCTTCTGAGATAGATGAGGTTATTCTGGTTGGTGGTATGAGCCGGATGCCGAAAGTTCAGGAG
>JAOZKX010000081.1:0-6891 GCA_029935135.1 Desulfocapsa sp. | reverse complement strand
GGTCAAAGAGATTTTTGGTAAAGAACCCCATAAAGGCGTGAATCCTGATGAGGTTGTGGCCATTGGCGCAGCCATCCAGGGCGGCGTTTTACAGGGTGATGTGAAAGATGTTCTACTTCTTGATGTTACTCCCCTTTCCCTTGGTATTGAAACTCTGGGTGGGGTGACCACTAAGCTGATTGAGAAAAATACCACGGTTCCAACGAAAAAGAGCCAGGTCTTCTCAACTGCTGCAGATAATCAGCCTGCCGTTTCCATCCATGTTCTTCAGGGTGAGCGTGAAATGGCGCAGGATAACAAGACCATTGGTCGCTTTGAACTCTCGGATATTCCACCTGCTCCTCGTGGTGTACCGCAGATTGAGGTCTCTTTTGATCTTGATGCAAACGGTATTCTCCATGTTTCAGCAAAGGACATGGGAACCAACAAAGAGCAGTCCATTCGTATCACAGCCTCTTCAGGGCTGTCCGAGGATGAGATCGAGAAGATGAAGCAGGATGCTGAGGAGCATGCTGACGAAGATAAGAAACGAAAAGAGCTGGTTGAGGCGCGCAATAACGCCGATGGCTTGATTCATGCCTCTGAAAAATCTCTGAAAGATCTGAGTGATAAGGTTGATGACGAGACAAAAGGCAATGTGGAAAAAGAGATTGAGAATGTGAAAAAAGCAATTGAGGGCGACGATACTGATGCCATCAACGCTGCCATTGAAGAGCTGACCAAGGTTTCCCATAAGCTTGCGGAAATGATGTATGCTCAGGCCTCTCAGGAAGGTGGTGCTGATGCTGCCGGAGCTGCGGGTGGAGCTGGAGCTGATGAAGCGAAACAGGATGATGATGTGGTTGATGCTGACTTTGAAGAAGTCAAGGAAGACGACAAAAAATAATTCTGCATAAACGGGCAGCAGCCTGATTATGAAATCTCAAGGGAGAATCTGATAGCAATCAGATTCTCCCTTTTTTTTCGTTCTGACCTGGTGTAGTATCCGCCAAAAACCTAAAACCTAAAACCCAAAACCCAAAACTTCACTTTTACAATGAAAATTCTATCAGGTATCCAACCATCCGGCAAACTCCATATCGGCAATTATTTTGGCATGATGAAGACCATGATCTCCCATATGGATAATTCCGATTTATATGTTTTTATCGTTGATCTCCATGCCCTCACTTCCGTGCATGATAGAGAAAAACTTTGCACCGGAACCCTTGAGGCTGCAGCAGATTTCCTCGCCCTGGGGCTTGATCCTGAAAAGTGTACTTTCTGGGTACAATCTGATGTGCCAGAGGTTTGTGAACTGGCCTGGATCCTTTCCACCCTGACCCCCATGGGACTGATGGAACGGTGCCATTCCTATAAGGATAAAGTGGCCAAGGGGATTGATGCCAGTCACGGCCTTTTCTCCTATCCAGTGCTTATGGCAGCAGACATCCTCCTCTATCAGGCAGATCAGGTACCTGTTGGTAAGGATCAGAAGCAGCATCTGGAAGTGGCGCGGGATATCTCTCAAAAGTTTAACGCCGCCTTTGGTGAGACCTTTGTAGTGCCGGAACCGGCGATCAGCAAACAGACAGCCACTGTTCCCGGGCTTGATGGTCAGAAGATGTCCAAATCCTACGGCAATACCATCCCTATTTTTCTGGAAGGTAAAGCACTGAAGAAAAAAGTCATGTCCATTGCAACAGATGCAACACCAGTGGAAGATCCCAAAGATCCTGATAAGTGCAACCTCTTTCAAATGTTTCAGCTCTTTGCAGCTCCTGCCCGAATAGAAGAGGTCAGGGGTCTGTATATAAATGGTGGGGCGGCGTATGGATATCTCAAACTTGAACTCCTCGATATGATCAGTGATTATTATGCAGAGGCAAGACGGAAAAAAGCGGAATATCTTGCTGACCCGGAAACGCTTCGAGCCATTTTACGAAAAGGTGCCGATCGGGCACGAGAAAAAGCGGTTGTTACCCTCGATCTGGTACGTGATCGGGTGGGTTTGAAATATTAACCCGTTACCTAAGCATTGAAATACAGCTGTGTGTAAGAGTTCCGCCCCTGCAGACGATTATGATGATTGTTCATTGCTCTCAGTGATCATGTGCAGGAGGTGGAGTCCTGCACATGTAATATGTCCAAACATTCCCCCCCCCAGCCAGTATTGTCCGGTTAGAAAATTGCAACACATTGAAAACGGATTTGTGGGTTGATTTCTTCCGCTTTTGACTGCATTTTTCTTGCAGAAATTTGCAGATGACGCTCCAGAAAACAACCCAAAATCCTATTGCAGATAGTGTAGACTTCGAGTTTTGAACCGGGCAGTACTGCCCCCAGTACATATTTTCCCCTTTTTTAAATTGCCCTTTTATTTCCATTTGATACAGCAGTATTCAACGCATATGTTGAGAAGATGATGGAAACTAAATGTATATTTCCCCAAAGAGTTCTTCAAATTTTTCTGAATATCGGCTTCAATAGTTAGTGAAGTTACTTATACTGGCTTACCGTTCATTATCGGTGTCCGTGTGTCTCCACTGAGAACAGATCCAGTGAATAGCATGTTTGTTCGATATATCATTTTTGCCAATTACACAGTTTCATATTTGAGGAGGGAGTTATGCTAGGAAGAATCTTTTTAGTAATTATCTGTATTCTGGCCCAGGGATCAATTAGTTTTGCTGCCGGTTTTACGGTTGGCCATAAGGAGTCTGATCTCAGTCAGATACCTGACGAGTGGATTGTTAAAGCAAAGGAGGATCTGCATATTGCCTACAATCACACATCACACGGTAGCCAGTTGATTACCGGCCTGAATGCCCTGGAAAATTATCCGGAATTTGGCAGTAAATACGCATGGGAAGATACCTCATCAGGAACCAGTTCTTCTTTGAGTCTTGATGATAGGGGAATTCCAGGAATAGCGGATCTCAGTCAGGGCGATATTCCTGTTGATCATGGGGGAGTTACAGTTACCCTGTGGGCAGAAGACACCTATAATTTTCTTATCAATCCCGATAATCATCATATTAATGTTATCCTTTGGTCCTGGTGTAATATCTCCGGACATGATACTCCCCTCTATCTGAGCAGTATGCAGTGGCTTATCGATCAATTTTCTGCTGGAGGAACCGATGCGAGAGCTGCAGCTCACCCTGTACAGTTTGTATATATCACTGCTCATGCAAATGGGGGAGGCGAAGACGATTCGTCTGATTCCCGGAACAAGTTGATAAAAAGCTATTCTGAGAGTCATGAAGGTATTCTTTTTGATTTTGCCGATCTTGAGAACTACGATCCTGACGAAAATTATTTTCTCAATAAGTTGCTGCAGGATGATCTTGATTATGATTCCAACAATAGCGGTTCGGTGGATTCGAATTGGGCCTCAGAGTATCTGGTGCGCCATTCCGATAGTGAATTATATAAACTGACTAAAGGTGATGATGATCAGTACGGCGGTGCCGGAAGCTGTGCTCATTCTGATGGGCCGGATAATGATGCCAGGCTTAACTGTGTTTTGAAAGGCAGGGCAGCCTGGTATCTTTTTGCCCGGTTGGCTGGCTGGGTGCCTGATGGTTCTGAGGATCCGGAAGATCCAGCTGATCCAGAGCCGGGTGTACCGGGAGATTCTGCCGTGGTTGCTCCTCCCAATAGTTTACTCCTGTTGGCGCATTAAAATGTGTTGTTCATTGTTGTCTCGCTCCTCTTTGCTTCTGCTGTTGCTGACTCCACTTTCTGTTTCTCCAGCACATGCAGATGTCGTAGTCAGTAGTGTGGCAGGGCTTGTCAGTGCAGTAAACAATACCCAGAGCGGAGGAGATCGTACCATTCTTATAGCGGATGGGACCTATTTTTTAAATGGGGAGTATCTCCGCATCGTGGTTGATAATGTTACGGTTCGTTCACAGAGCGGTAACAGGGGAAATGTGATCCTGGATGGGAATTATCAGACCACAGAGATCTTCCAGATTGTGGCCTCCAATGTGACCATAGAAAATATGACCCTGAAACGGGCCTATGATCATCCCATCCATGTGATGGCCAGCAGCAGTGGCAATGTTGAAAATACCCTTATCTCCAATGTGCATATTATTGATCCCGGTCAGCAGGCCATAAAGATTAATCCCAATGCGAACAGGACTCATTTTGTCAATAACGGACGAGTAGCCTGGTGTCTGATTGAATTGACCGCTGCTGGTCGTGCCTTTGTCTGGGACCGTAACGGTTCCTGTTATACCGGCGGTGTTGATGCGCATCAGGCAGCCAATTGGGTCGTTGAGGACAATGAAATTCGTGGCTTCTGGTGTAGTAACGGTCTTTCTGAGCATGGAGTGCATTTCTGGTCCGATTCCAGCAATACAGTGGTACAGCGGAATCAGATCGTTGATTGTGATCGGGGGATAGGATTCGGGCTTGGCAGCAGCGCGCACTGGGGAGGGATTGTCCGTAATAACATGATTACTCATGGACCGAATCATGGACAGAGTGATGTGGGTATTGGTCTGGAATCTGCTGATGGTGCCCAGGTCTATAACAATACGATTTATCATGAACACCCGTATCCCAATGCCATAGAATATCGTTTTGCAGACAGTCGAAATCTGACCATTGTCAATAACCTGACCAACCGGGCCATTACTTCCCGGGAAGGAGGGACTGCTCTTCTGGCAAATAATGTAAGCAGCGCCGTCTCGTCCTGGTTTACAGATACACTCAATGGCGACCTGCATCTGCGCAGTGAAATAATCGGTGTCACTGGTGCTGCAGGAACAGTAGCCGGATTGGTGGATGATTTCGACCAGCAGAGCAGGCCGCAGGGAGCAGGGCTGGATATTGGTGCCGATGAATATTCTCTTATTGTACCTGTGAAGGTGCCTCCCGGGCAAAATAGTGGGGCAAAACTCAGCTGGCTCCTTCTCCTGACAGGAGAGAAGCCATGAAAAAGGGACTGTTGACGCTTGGCTTTGTTCTCTGCTGCTCTCTACCTGCAGAAGCTGTTGTTAACGCCCCTGTTCTAAAGTGGCAATATGGGGGCTGTTATTCATCCTGGTGTGAAACTGGCTGGTACTCTTCTCCGGCAGTTGCTGACCTTGATGGGGACGGTACCATGGAAATTGTTGCCTCCGCCTATTCCATTGTTGCCTTGCAAGGGGAAACCGGTGCGTTGCTGTGGCGGGTCGATTCGGGAAAAGATCGCAGCAGTCCGGCTGGATATAGTCATCGCACCTGGCCTGGAATCTGGATAACAGATGTTGATGGGGATAAGAGTCTGGATATTATTACTGCCCATAGTGGTGGCTATGTCTCTGTCTATAATAATCAGGGCTATTTCAAGCCGGGTTGGCCGCAGCGTCCAACCAGTAATGAATTGCGTGGTCTGGTGGTGAGTGATGTCGATCGGGATGGAACGGCTGAAATTGTTGTAACCGGTGCTACCTACAGCAGGACAAACACATGGGTCTTTGAGCATAATGGTTTTCTGCGAGCCGGCTGGCCGCAACTGGGCAATGATTCCGGTTCCGCCTATGGTGTCTTTAATGATAATGCCTGGGTGGCGGATCTGAATAACGACGGTCAGGAGGAGATCGTTGTTCCCTCAGATGTGACAACGCTTTGTGCGTACCAGCCCAACGGGGTGCAGTTACCTGCAAGTCCCATCTATGGAGATAAAAAATGGGGTGGAGTGGGAACCTGGGAAAGCCTGAGCACTGAATTGCGAGGCTGGGGACAATGTAATGGAGTCCGTTCTGAGAGTTATAGAACGAATTTTGCCCACGGGGCCAGTGTCATTGTTGATGTGGATGGTGACCGTAAAAAAGAGGTGGTTGTGACCGGAAATATGTATAACTGCCAGGTGGGTCACCCACCTGGAAAATACACCTCTCTCTTTATTTTTAATGCAGATCGCAGTCGATTTAACAAAGGTGACTGGAACTGGGAGCTAGCACCAATAGATACAGGCGCACCCCTTAGTGAGTCCTACGGTGAGATTGAAAACTGTCAGCCAAATCCAGTTGTTGTTGATCTGGATGGTGATCGCAAAAAAGAAATACTCTTTGCTTCCTATGACGGTAAAATGCACGCCTACTGGTTGGATAAAACAGAACACGATAACTGGCCCTACTCTGTGTATAAGAGTTACGAAGGGTTCTATCGCTTTGCCTCGGAACCTGTGGTGGCAGATTTGGACCGTGATGGATGCAGCGAGGTTATTTTTACCTCCTGGGTGCAGAAAACAACAGTGGGCACGCGTCTTGGTAAACTGCATGTCCTTGACTGCAGAGGCAATGTGCTCCATGAGCAGAATCTGCCTCTGCCAAAATCTGCCAGTCGTCATGAAAACGGGGCCCTGCCTGCACCGACTATAGCAAATATTGATGCGGATGCCGATTATGAACTGGTCATCAACACTATCAATTCAGGTTTTATTGCCTATGATCTGCCCGGTTCCGCCGGGGCCAGAATTCAATGGCAAAGCGGGCGCAACAGGGGTGGCGAATTTGAACGGATTGTCAGTGTTGCTCCCATGACATATCTACTTCTGCAGTGAGTGGCGGCCGCTGGCAACCTGTTGGCCAGGATGCTTGGGGCAATATGATGGAATTTTTCAACTCTCAGAGTGGAGGATTGTTGTAACATTAAATTAGTCTCATTTGATTTCTTTTGAAATCAGAGATTCCTCCATCGTTCATTGTTTAGGCATGGCAATATATCTATTGTCTTTTCCATATGTAACCCAATGTATCCAACCGCCATTTTCTTGTTTGATCTGGGAAGTATTGTTGCCCACATCAGGATAAAATTTAAAATAAAATTCATTGTCAAAATTTTCTTCAGTTATTGTCTCTGAGATTTTCAATCCATTAATAACCTCCCATTGAAACTCTGTTAGCTCAATAA
>JAOZKX010000080.1 GCA_029935135.1 Desulfocapsa sp. | reverse complement strand
ATGCAGGGTAATCCCTTCATTCTCAAGAAATTCGGCATACTGATGGGCATACCGATAATAGGCACCCGATTTCTGTCCTGCTGCAATCGTTACATCAGTGGGTGGTGCCGGTTTTATAAAATTTTGGGTAAAATAAAAACCAAGAACGATTAAAACCAGACCAGGGCCATAAATCGACAGCAAGTCTTTCATACTTGCTCTTTTAATTTTTTTCATAATACGACCTTGGAAACAAGAGGATTAGAATCGGACAAACCACTTTGAGATTGTTAACACTCACATAACATTTAAGAAAAAGAGATTTAAACAGCCTATCAGGAATCCAAGCAGGGCTCCAAACAGATTGATATACTTAAACTGTTCTTCCATGATCGAGAGGAGTAGCCGTTCCAGTCGCATAAGATCAAGAGAGTTTACTTTTTCTTTTACTATCTTTTGGATATTTAAAGAATCCACAAGGCCCGGAACTTCAACAGCCAACATATTGGAGGATACCCGTCGTAAAGAATCATAGATGCCTTCACGCACTCCACCTGGAATAAGTCTTCCCAGTTTTCCAACGGGATGATTGAACAGATTCTCAAGCAGGCTCTCCACCATACTGTCCAGGGTCTTACGGCTTTTTTTAGAACGGAGAACGGAAACAGCTTCATCTTTCAACCATTTCTTCCCTCGATTCACCCCACCATCGCCGACCAGATCGAAGAGAATCTCACCCAGTGGTAATTTCCCTCCATCAATATGTGTTTCCACATTGTCACGGATCATGGAGGCAAAGGCGTTCGTGGTTTCCGGTTCTCGTAAAAGAGCAGACAATTGTCCGCTCAGGTGGGCACAAAAGAGCTCCACGGTATCATCGTGATCATCCCCGATCATATCTGCAAGGGGTGTGGTAAGAAATGTTTTGCTGCGCTCGCGAAGAGCACCAGATACCCGTACCTGCACTTCGTCGTTTTGCAGCCAGTTTACAATATCATCCTCTTTTTCAATCAGATAGTCACGAACCTTCCCCTCGACCACTTCAGGAGTCAGAAAGCCGGATGCCAACGCAGCCATGGGGCCAAGTCCTTCAACAAAGGACTCCACACCCATACGCACCCCTGTCACAATACGATCTCTTATTTCCGGTTCTGCAATAATTCCTGCAAGTTTTGTAAGCAGAATCGGAGTCTGCCTCTCAATACTGGCAACAATAAGCTCCTGTATGGATTCGGGCAGGATATCTGCTGGTGATTTCTTTTGCTGCAGACTGCCATACACCTTCTGCTGCACAAAACTTTCCACCCATTCATCCATAGCCGGACTACCAAGCATCCGCCCCAGACTCTTTTCTAAAAAAGCGTAAGCAGATTCTCGGTCCTGACCGGGAAAGAAGGTCTGCAGATCAGTACTCAGGATACGATCAAACTGATCTTCAATGGTCTCTTCAAGGATGGTTTCAAAATTATCTGAATCAATAAACGAATGAATGGACTTCTGGGCCTGATACGATATTGCCTGCACTCCTACCTGATAGTAACTCTGATAGGTATCAGGTATAATCATTTTAATGGAGCCAAGATCTTTTTGTAGCAGTGTTTCCCCACGCCCCTCGATCAGGGTATACAGGGTTTTCTGAAAACTTTCTTTTTCAAGGGCCTTGCCAATTTCATTGCTCGTTAACAGGTGACTGCCCACCATTTCCCCGATATTCACAGCCAGATCCTTTCGTTTTGAAGGAATAACACCGGGTGTCATGGGTATCCGAACACCTAGAAAATATTTGGCAGTGAGAGGACGAAAGAGCATCTTAATGGCAACCTTATTGGTCAAATAACCAATAAATGCGCCTAGAACAGGCGGGGCACTGTAATGCAGAATTGTAGCGACTTCAGGACTAAACACCATATGTGACTATCTCCTCTGGGGTTGCAACAACCTTCCAGGCATTATTTTTTTCAAGTTCTTCTCTGTCACGGAATCCCCACAGGACACCGATGGTTTTCATTCCGGCACCATTCCCGGTCTGCATATCTGTTGCGGTATCCCCCACATACAAAATTTCATCAACACTGAGCCCCATAACTTCAGCAAGCTGCAAGGCACCGACAGGATCGGGTTTTTTGGGCGTTCCCTCCCGCTGTCCATAGACAAAGGCGAATTGATCTTTGCCAAAGAATTCATCCACACAGATCTGCGTAAAGATATGGGGCTTGTTTGATAAGACGGCAAGGGTCAGGCCACTCTCTGTAAGCGTAGTAAGCATTTCCTGAATCCCTTGATAGGGAGCAGAATGTCTGTTCCAGTTCTCGCGGTACAGCTCAGCAAATTTTTCCATATATGTGGATAAATCCTCGTCACTTGAAGAAGATTCCGGGACAATTCTCTGCATCAATGTCTTTAATCCTTCACCCACAAAATAGCGATAGCTCTCCTCCGGATGGGTGGGAAAACCAAAATATGTCAATGTTGCATTGGCGGCGTCGGCCAGGTCTTGCAGGGTATCAAGAAGTGTACCGTCGAGATCAAAAATAATGCCTTTAATTGTCATGTTTCTATCCTGTATTCCTGAAAGATTCTATTTTTTCCATCAGCAACATAGCACCTGAAAAAATATCGAACAACTCAAAATCATTCCTATTCATTTTTTAAAAAGTACTTTAGAGTTAAGAAAATGAAGTGAACACTGGTAAACAACAGGTAAGCCAGTACTCAATATAGTATCCCCTCAGCATCTACGCTTACCTGAGAACATCAAGATGTCCTCTAATCGTATGGGTAAAATGATATGTGGTTTATTTCTTTTCTTCAATCGTCCATAGGAAAAAAATGGGTCATGGCCTGCAGCGGGCTTTGTCTGCTTCTCTTTTTATGCAGCCATGCCGCAGGCAATGCAACACTTTTTATCTCCACTTCATTGTTTCAATCCTATGCCGACCAGCTGCACAGCCACCCCCTCATTGTCTCCGTTTTCAGTAAAGGACTGTTTCTTGTCTTTGCAATTCATATTGTAACCGGGGTCCTGCTGTTTCTGCAAAATCGTAAAGCCAGACCCCGAAACTATAAGGTGCGGACACGGGCCATAAAAAATTCCCAGGCATCAGGGAGTATGATCTACAGCGGGTTGCTTATCTGCCTCTTTGTTCTTATCCACACCGCCGCCGTCTCTTTTGGAGATCATGGTAGAATCGGTGTAACTATTGCGGAGATGTTTGGCTCTTTTCTTCTCTCCATGTTTTACATCCTGGCCTTCATAGCCCTTGCAGTTCATCTAAGTCATGGATTCTGGTCTATGCTGCAGACCTTTGGGATTAGCCACCCCAACTACACTACTTTTATCCATCGTCTGAGCTATGTTGTGCCGCTCTTTTTCCTGCTTCTTTTTGGCACCATTCCCCTGCTTTTTTTATTTGGCACAGGAAACTAAGGGTTTGTAGGAAAATAACATGGCTGATATCGGAGTCTCGTTCCTCGCTTACCTGCGCTTAGGTTCGGGTTAGATTTGGATATGACGATTGAGCAAAACCGCAGGCGTAGCTATGCTACGATGAGGATTTTGTGATTGAGTCATATTCAAAGATGACCCGAAGATAAGATGCAAGATTGGGCAAGGTATTTTTTTACAGGCCCTGAGCAAATAACTCTGATTATAGATTCTGATTCTTTTTACACTAAGGTACTCCCATGGAACTTAACTCCCATGTCCCGGAAGGTCCCCTTGCAGAAAAATGGGACAAACATCGTTTTTCTGCAAAACTTGTAAATCCTGCCAACAGGCGTAAGCATAAAGTCATCGTAGTGGGAACCGGTCTTGCCGGTGCTTCTGCTTCTGCAACACTTGCGGAACAAGGGTATGAGGTCAGCACATTCTGTATTCAGGACAGTCCCAGGCGCGCCCATTCCATTGCTGCTCAGGGTGGAATTAATGCTGCCAAAAATTACCAGAATGATGGCGATTCCATCTGGCGCCTGTTTTATGATACAATTAAGGGTGGAGATTTTCGTTCCCGTGAGGCCAATGTCTATCGACTGGCCCAGGTTTCCAACAACATTATTGATCAATGTGTTGCCCAGGGAGTTCCCTTTGCCAGAGAATATGGGGGAACCCTTGCCAACCGCTCTTTTGGTGGAGCGCAGGTTTCCAGAACTTTTTATGCCCGCGGACAGACTGGACAACAGCTCCTGCTGGGTGCCTATTCCGCACTCTCAAGACAGATCAAGGCAAAAAAAGTCACCATGCATACCCGCCAGGAGATGATGGAACTGGTACTTGTGGACGGCAAAGCCAGGGGCATCATTACCCGTGATATTATCAGCGGTAAACTTGAGAGTCACTCGGCCGATGCTGTTATCCTTGCCACAGGCGGATACGGCAACGCTTATTTTCTCTCAACCAATGCCATGGCCTCCAATGTCACCGCTGCATGGCGTGCGCATAAAATGGGTGCCGGTTTTGCCAACCCCTGTTTTGTACAGATTCATCCCACCTGTATCCCTGTACATGGCGATTATCAATCAAAACTCACCCTGATGAGTGAGTCACTGCGTAATGACGGCCGGGTCTGGGTTCCAAAAAAACCAGGCGATACAAGAAATCCTGCGTCCATCCCGGAGGAGGATCGCGACTACTATCTGGAAAATAAATATCCCAGTTTTGGCAATCTTGTGCCTCGTGATGTTGCTTCCAGAAATGCCAAGGAACAGTGTGATGCGGGTAAGGGCGTCGGCTCAACACATCTGGCAGTCTATCTTGATTTTGCAGAGGCCATTCGCCGGGATGGTGAAGCAACCATCCTCAAAAAATATGGCAATCTCTTCCAGATGTATGAAAAAATTACTGATTCCAATCCATTGCACGAACCAATGATGATCTACCCCGCAGTCCATTATACCATGGGCGGCCTATGGGTGGATTACAATCTGATGACAACCATCCCCGGTCTTTTTTCCATTGGTGAATGTAACTTTTCCGATCATGGTGCCAATCGACTTGGAGCAAGTGCTCTGATGCAGGGACTTGCTGACGGATATTTTATCGTTGGCACATCCATTGCTAACTATCTCGGTTCTACTGCACTTGAAACTGTGAACAATAATCAGGCAGAATTCAGTCAATCAGAACACAATGTTCAGGAACGCCTGCAAAAACTTCTTCGTTCCAGTGAAGGCGGCCCTGAAGGAAAATTCACCGTTGATGAAATCCATAAAGAGCTCGGCCTGCTGCTCTGGGATCATTGCGGAATGGCAAGAAACAAAGAAGGACTTGAAAAAGCCCTTCTTGAACTCCCCGCCATTCAAGATAAGTTCTGGAACCATCTCTATATTCCCGGAACAGGTGAGGAACTCAATCAATCTCTGGAACGGGCAGGCAGGCTTGCCGATTTTCTCGAATTTGCAGAAATCATGATTCATGATGCCCTGGATCGTGAAGAATCATGTGGCTGTCATCTGCGTGAAGAAAGCCAGACAGAAGAAAATGAAGCCAAACGGAATGATGCTCAGTATAGTTATGTCTCTGTCTGGGAGCATCAGGGAGAAGGAGAACAGCCCAAACTGCATAAGGAGATGCTGACTTTTGCAGATGTGACTCCCAGCCAGAGAAGCTACAAATAGGTATAGGTATTAGGTATTAGGTTTTGGGTTTTGGGTTTTGGGTAGGACAACTGCTAAATATTGGTGTGAGTTGTAGGTTATGACAAATAGTATAGATATTAATCTTGAGATATGGCGACAGAAGGATTCTCGTGCTGCTGGAGAATTTGAGGTGTACACTTTGCAGGACATCTCTACGGATATGTCTTTTTTGGAAATGCTGGATGTGCTGAATGAAAAACTGACCCGTGAAGGAAAGGAACCGGTTGCCTTTGACCATGATTGCCGGGAAGGGATTTGCGGAATGTGCGGAGCTGTTGTCAACGGTATTGCCCATGGACCGGAACCGGAGACTACCCTTTGTCAGCTGCATATGCGCCATTTCAAAAGCGGTGACACCATCGTTATTGAACCCTTTCGTTCCCGGGCATTCCCCATTGTTAAAGATTTGATTACCGACCGTTCTGCCTTGGATCGGATCATTCAGGCTGGTGGTTTTGTTTCCATAAATACCGGCGGTACACCTGATGCAAATGCGATCCCCATCCCCTCAGCAACAGCAGAACTTTCAATGGATGCTGCAGCCTGTATTGGGTGTGGAGCCTGTGTTGCCAGTTGTCCAAATGGGGCGGCCATGCTTTTCACCGGAGCCAAGATTTCACAACTCTGCCTGCTGCCGCAAGGTCAGAAGGAACGAAAAGAGCGTGCTCTATCCATGATTTCCACCATGGACAGTGAAGGCTTTGGCAACTGTACCAACGAACGAGAATGTGAGGCCGTCTGCCCCAAAGGGATTTCCATCAGCAATATTGCCAGAATGAATCGTGAATTCGTCAAGGCCTCTCTTTTTTAGTCCCTTACTCCTGAAAAGCTGTCATAAACATGCGTGTGCACACTCTTATAATCGGCGCAGGTCCAGGAGGACTGGCGTGCGGGAAAATCCTCGCTGAAAACGGCAAAGACACCCTGATTCTTGAACGAAAACCAACTGTAGGCCCCAAGGTCTGTGCCGGAGGTATAACCTGGTCCGGACTGATCAGCCGTGTCCCTGAACACCTTGCCGAAAAAACCTTTCCAGTACAGCATGTCTATACCCCCCTACAGCATGTATGCATTAAAGAAAATGAACCAATTATTGCAACAGTCAATCGCCTGAAATTTGGACAATATATGGCTGAACAGGCCACCCAGGCAGGCGCTCGACTGCAGACAAACACAGCTGTGATTCAGATTCGAGATCGAAAAGCCCTCCTCTACGACAAGGGAAACGGTGAAAAGAAATGGGTCAGCTTTCAATATCTGGTGGGTGCAGACGGATCCACTTCTCTGGTCCGCAGGCATCTGGGCCTGCAAAGTAAACGACTGGGCATAGGAATCAACTATCAAATCCCCGGCCACAACGAAAAGATGGAATGGCACCTGAATAACAGTCTCTTTAAAAATGGATATGCCTGGATTTTTCCACATTCAGACACACTCTCTGTTGGCGCCTACGCAGATCGCCAAAGTCTCAAGGCAGTGCAATTAAAAACAAACCTTGTCGCCTGGGCAAAAACGAAGAATCTACAGCTGGAGCAGCATAAGGCCCAGGCTGAAATCATCAACTTTGATTATCAGGGCTGGAATTTCACAGATACCTTTCTTATTGGAGACGCTGCCGGCCTTGCTTCAGGGCTAACCGGTGAAGGCATATATCCGGCTATCATCTCCGGGGAACAGGCGGCACTCACTATCTGCAATCTACAACACGACTCCACTGTTATGGACACACTCATAGAGAAACATGACAAACACAGTCGCATGGTTGCCGTCAGCGGAAAAAACGGTATCCTGAATAGTATTCTCGCAGAAGTGATGACACTGGGACTTCGATCAGGTATTATCAAGTTCAGCAAAATGGAAATGGCAATATAAACTCTAACAGCCTAACAATATGAGCACAGCACAAAAAAAGAACATACTCTTTATTAACATCGCCTTTATAGTTACATCCATAGCAATTGTTATGTTTCTCCTGAGGGCTCCTGAAGAATCCACAGCGAAACTGCCCCACGATGAAGACCACGCCAGATTCACCGGGATGAAGAAAAAAGCCGCAGAAAAATTCTGCACAGATTGCCATAACCCGGAAGATATGGCACTGCCGGAAGACCATCCTCCCAAGTACCGCTGTTTATTCTGTCATAAACGCGACTAATCATGAGAAGTGAGTACAATAACAAGTAGCCTCAACAGTTAAGAACGGAGTTCACAAACTGACAAGGATATACGCGATGAAAATAAATCACCCTAAACATATCTTTTA
>JAOZKX010000437.1 GCA_029935135.1 Desulfocapsa sp. | reverse complement strand
ACACCAGTTCGTAGAGAGCTGCTTCCTGGTCAGGATTTTCACCGTAGCGAATCCCACGTTCTTCAATGCTTCCATCTTCCATTTTAATGCCCCAGGTGCGTTTTTTATAAACAAGTTTCTGGTCACCAAAGGAGATGGTCATGTCCAGGGGAAAGCTATCCCCCAGAATGGTGGTGTACATTTTTTTTATGTCGCTCATAGTTTGTTACTCCGTGTCAATGATTCGTTATTTTCTGTTAATGTTTTTAGACGTTATCTTCTCTTTGAAATTCACGATCCCAGTCCTTATAAACCGGATCAAAGCCCTTTTCCCGGATGGCAGCACAGACCTCTTCAAGGGACCGATGATCCCCTACGCTAAACTGCTCCCCATCAGAGTCATCACTGCCGTAGCCACCTGGTGCTGTACATGATCCTGCTGAATATCTGGTGGGTCCAAGTCCAAGCATCCCGTCACGGTATCGTGCTTCTTCTCTTGTAGAAATAATAAGGCCGACGTCTTGATCAAAGAGCCGTAAGGCAAAAATAAGCTGGCTGAGATTTTGTTCTGATACTATCTGCAGAGGCTCAAACTCACCGGCAGCTGGTCGCATACGAGGAAAGGAAACCGTAAACGCCGTGGACCAGAACTGTTTTCGCAGCCAGGCAAGATGATGACCAATGGCAAGTCCCTCGGCCCTCCAGTCGGCAAGTCCTAAAAGAGCACCGATACCAACTTCACGCATTCCTGCCTCAGCAACCCTTGCCGGTGTCTCTAGACGATAGTCATAGTCACTTTTTTTGCCGGACAAATGTACCTCTTTATATATCTCCCGGTCGTACGTCTCTTGATAGACAGCAACCGCAGTGATTCCTGCAAGGAAAAGGCGATGATAGTGTTCCGTGGACATGGGCTGGATTTCGATGGAAACAGCCGCAAATTTATCACGCAGGCGAAGGGCGATTGCCTCCATATATTCAATGTCGACGGCACTTTCAGCTTCACCGGAAACAAGGAGGATATGTTGAAAACCACGTTCGTGGAGAATCATGGCTTCTTTTTCAGCTTCATCTATTGTCAGACATTTGCGTTTAATATGATTGTCTGCTGAAAACCCGCAATAGACACAACGATTGGTGCAGTAATTAGAAAGATAAATCGGTGCGTAGAGTTGGGTAGTTCTGCCAAACCGGGTCTGAGTAATGGTAGAAGCTTGGCTGGCCATTTGTTGTAAGTACGGCTCAGCCGCAGGAGAGAGTAATGCAGCAAGGTTTTCTACAGTCAGGTGTGAAGAGGCAAAGGCGAGCTTGACATCATCTTCTGTTACAGCATTAATCTGTGCGCTTAACGTGGTGAATTCGGGGGCGTGAAACATATTATGCGAGAAATCCAAGGTCTGTGGAGAGTTTTCCGGATTCAGGAGATGAAGCACAGGCTTCCTTATTGCTTGTTCCCAGTCCTGCTTCAAATGCAGTGCGTCCAGCCTCAACCCCTTTAGCAAATGCAGCAGCCATGGCAACGGGATCTCCGGCAACGGAAATAGCAGTGTTAACGAGAACTGCATCAGCACCCATTTCCATAGCGTAGGCGGCGTGGGATGGTGCGCCGATTCCAGCATCCACGACGACAGGAACGCGAGCCTGCTCAATAATTATTTCAATCATGGCATCGGTCAATACTCCCTGGTTCGTGCCTATCGGAGAGCCAAGGGGCATGACAGCGGCTGCACCAACATCCTGAAGTTTGAGGGCAAGAATGGGGTCGGCATTCATGTATGGCAGGACGATGAATCCGTCTTTGACCAGTTCTTCAGTGGCGAGCAGGGTCTCAACTGGATCAGGCAGCAGGGTGCGTGGATCAGGGGTAACTTCAAGTTTAAGCCAGGAAGTTCCAGATGCGGCACGGGCAAGTCTGGCAAGTCGAATGGCTTCTTTGGCATCTCGAGCTCCAGAGGTATTGGGCAAAAAGGTATATTCTCTTTGTCCCAAAGTACTCATGATATCATCGTCAGGATTTTCAAGATCAACCCGACGTAAGGCAACAGTTATCATCTGGCATTTGGATGCCTCAATAGCCTTTGCCATAACAGCAGATGAAGAAAATTTGCCTGTGCCGAGAAAAAGTCTGGAACTAAATTCTGTTCCTGCAATGGTCAGCATATCAGCCGCCTCCTACAAATCGTATTATTTCAACCTGATCGTTATCTGCAAGTTGTATTGCATCATAGGAATCAGGCTGGAGTATTTCACTGTTAAGTTCAATGACGACAGTTTCAGGGCCAAGGGTGAGACTCTTGAGTAAGTCTGAAATGGTCACTATATCCTTTAACTCTTTTTCTTTGCCGTTAAGACTGATGTTCATTCTTTCGCTTTTCTT
>JAOZKX010000079.1 GCA_029935135.1 Desulfocapsa sp. | reverse complement strand
GGCTTCTACCTTGACACACTTTGCAGTACGATCAATGGCAAGTGCCCTGGTACCACTTTTTACGGTAATGCCTTTGTCATTTTTGAAAAAATCTTCATTACGAACCATATGAAAGCTCGTTGAGCGAAGTTCCGCTTCATCCGACACATCACCAGAAACATAATAGGGAATTCCACAGCCACCGTAGGAGAAAAGTGTGTCCTGATCAATGATCGTCACTTCAGCATCCTGCATCAATCGTTTCACTCGACATGCAGCCTTGGGACCTGCTGCCACACCACCAACAATAACGATTTTCTTACCCATAACAAGCCTCCAGAAAAGTATTAAAAAATGTAGTTCCAGTATTTAATTTTTTACTATGATACTTGCAAATGAACAATATATAGGGAGAAATTACAAGAAGAAAAGAAGCCTCTGTCATGTTGAGAGAGATGGATTTGGCAGATTATTTTACCGAACTTAGGTTCTCCAGGACAAGACGCTGCCGTTCATCAAAGAGTTGACGGCTGATCAGCCATATTGCCGCAATCACACCAAATCCGGTCCCAACTGCAATAAGAAACATAATAAGAATCTGATATTTTACAGCATCAAGGGGGGAAGAGCCTCCAAGAATCTGTCCTGTCATCATCCCTGGCAGACTGACAACTCCTGCGGCCGCCATTGAATTCATAATAGGAATCATCCCGGTACGCATACAATCTCTTCTGATATCACCACTGGCCTCCTGCCAGCTCTGCCCCAGCAGCAAACGCTGTTCAACAAGAGACCGCTGGTTATAGATTTCTGAGGTCAATCTGTCTGAGGCAAGGGCAACACCATTCATGGTATTGCCAAGCAGCATTCCCAGGAGAGGGATCGCATATTGCGGTGTGTACCAGGGATCCACACCCACCATAACAGTAAGCGCCAGAAAGGTGACAGTGAAAGAAGAAATCAGCATGGAGCCGGTGGAGACAAGGTAGCCTCTGGCGCCGATGAGTTTTCGTTTCTGCCGTGCCCATACCTCATAGCCGGCAACAAGAAGCATCACCAGAGACATCAGAAAAACCAGAACAAAACTACACGACGCAAAGAGAGTCTTGAGCACCAGTCCAATAAGAAGTAGCTGCACGGTCATGCGCAGCCCGGCAATAAGCATCCTCTTTTCCAGACCCAGCTTAATACGAAAACTGGTCACTGCGAGTAAAACAAGAAGGAATGCGGCAAGTGTCAAATCCCAACCGCTTAAAGAGATCACATTCATGAACATAACTCCTGCACAAGTCCATGCTGCTCAAGCGAAAAAACCCTGGTGCCGACCCGAAAAAGCTGTTCCCTGTCATGACTGACCCAAAGACACATCATCCCTTCCTTCACACACAGCTCCGCAAGGATCTCTTCCACAACTCGTACCATTTTCTGATCAAGGGAAGAGGTTGGTTCGTCAAGCAGTAATACCCGGGGGGTGAGAGACAATGTACGAAGAAGAGAAAGGCGTTGTCGTTCACCAGTGGAAAGCCTGCTTACCTGCCATGAGCCGACATCTCCAGGAAATCCTAATCTACCAAGCCATTCACATATTTTCCCCTGACCAAGATCCACAACAAAATGGGGTGCGACAGTGTCATACCACCAGAAGGATTCCGCAGGAACCAGAGCAACCGTTTTTCTCCAGACCGGTGCGGCAAAAGAAGAACAACTTCGTGCATCAAGAAGACAGTCGCCGCCGTGAGGAATCACATCTGCTATTGCCCGCAGCAACTGCGTCTTTCCTATTCCTGAAGGGCCTGTAACACCGAGACACTGCCCCGGTGACAGAGTGAGATCATAGGGGCCATTCGTTAGAAAAGAGATCTGCTGAATCCGTAACCCTTGCTCACGATTCCTACGGGTATCAGGGGAGGATAATGGTGAATGTGCTGCCTTCATTTTCTTTACTGCTCACGGAAATAGTCCCATGATGCTGTTCAATAATATTTTTTGTGATGGCCAGACCAAGGCCTGTCCCCCGATTTTTTTGGGTAAAAAAGGGTTTGAAAATCTGACCTGCAGTTTCCTCATCCATACCAACCCCACTGTCCTTAATATCTATACAGACAGAGCCGTCTTCTTTCACGATTCCACTGCTCACTCGCAAGATACCACCATTGGGCATGGCCTGGATAGCATTCACCAAAAGATTCAAGAATGCCCTGTACATCAGGTCATAATCGATACTGATCTGGCCGACAAAATGATCAAAACTGGTTTCCGATAGAATATTCTGTTCTTGTAATTTGGGTTCGACAAACTCCAGGGCCTGCTGCAGGCTTTTATTAATATCAACCGGTGCGGGATGTACTTTTTGCGGTCTTGCAAAATCAAGAAATTCCATCACAATACCATTTAAACGAGTGGTCTCAGAAATAATAATCTCGGTAAGATTCTCATTTCCAGGGGCGAGTTTCTGCATTCGTTTATGAAGAATTTCGGCAGTTGAGCGAACAATCCCGAGAGGGCTCTTGATTTCGTGGGATACCGTAGCAACCATCGTCCCGAGATGAGCTAACCGCTCGGCATGGTTAAGCTTCACTTCCAGTTCCAGTCGTTCCCGCACCCGTTTCTCCATAATCTTATCGGCCCTGCTGACAATGGTACGCAAAACCAGGAAAAGAATGCCCATCACCAGGGAGGAAATAACAATAATCCTGCCCTGCAAATGGATAATTGCCGTATACTCTTTGGAAAGATCCTGAGTTACTTCAATGACTCCCATGATTCGTTCAGAATCGGCTATATCTTCCCGTACTTGTTTAAAGGGGATAAAGGTCTTTAACATGCAGTGCGCCGATGGCGTTCCCGGCAGTAGACTAAACACAGAACCGCTGGAAACAATCTGAGAATTTGGTACTCCAGAAAGTGCTTTGGAGTATTCAATCCCTCCCATATCTTTCTTCCCAACCTGTTCCGAGTCTGTGGAATAAGAAATAATATTGATGGTGGAATCATAAATCGTCACCGCCTCCATCTTCATCCCTTCCGTGGCATTTCGTACCACATTGTCCAGCTGTTTAAACTGTTCAGGATTTGACAGTGCTATCTTCCCATAGCGCACTGCGGTAGGGAGAACAAATCGTCTAAAAACCTGCTGATTCAAGTTTTCTGCAAGAAGAAGAGAGTAGACCTCACTCTGTTCCAGCATTACTTCGCGGGCATGATCGGAAATAATCCAGGAGAGGAAAAGGGTGAAGATTAAAATTACCCCAAGACTTGAAAAAGAAAAATACTTTACCAGCTGAAAAGGCATAAGCCCGGCTCGTAATCGTTCCAACTGCTCAGGGTCATCAATCACTACTTTGTTTTTTTCAGTCATTACAAACCCCACAACGCCTGCACACTAATGTATCACAGGCTATTGTTGTCTTCGCCTGAAAACTTTTTTCGTATTCCTGCCAGAGATAGTCCTGTTTAATGGAATGGTCTACAATATTCCACGGCAGATAGTCATCTTTTTTATACGGATGCAGGGCAAACCACTCCGCCTGCAAGTTATTTTTCCGCATGGCCTGCTTCCATGGCAAACCTCTTCCTGCCATAGTTGCCAGCACAGAAGCAAGACGCCGGTCCCCACGAGCAAGAACCGCCTGAAAGAGGACACTCTCCGGCTTATCATGATTCATTTTTACATTTGCCTCATGACGCAGACTCTTTTTCAAAAAGCTGATTTTGGCCTTTAACGACTTTACCACATCAGCTGCGGAGAGTTCTTCGCTACTGGCTTCCAATCCACCAAAAGGATGAAACTGAAAAGGAGTCCACGGCTTGGGAGCAAAACAGTTCACAGATAAAGTTATTTCACAGAGCCTGCCGCGCTTTTTACCATAGGGCAGCATAACCATCTTTATCTTTTTTATAAGCTCAAGCATTTCCTTTAAGTCATCATTGGTCTCTGTATGAAGACAGATCATAAAGTAAAGTTTTAATTTGTATAATCCAGCGCCTACAAGGCGTTCAGCAGCCAGGAGCAGATCGTCCTCGGTGAGATTTTTATTAATCACCCTCCGCAACCGTTCGGAAGCACCATCGGGGGCAATGGCAACACTTTTCAAACCACTGTCACCAAGGAGTTGTAAAAGCGGACCGGAAATCCTGTCTGCCCGGAGAGATGAAAAGGACAGAGCGCAACCACTGTCTAAAAGATAGGAGGAGAGTGATTCCAGTTCCTCTTTTTTGGCCATCTCCATACCAAGCAAGCCGACCCGAGTAACAGCAGGAGCACGCTCCTCAAGTCCTTTAATCACTGCATCGGCATCCCATAGCCTGGGAGGGCGATAGATAAATCCGGCAGCACAAAACCTGCACCCTCTGGAACAGCCTCGCCCCAGCTCAGTAAGATATAAATTTGAGAATTCAGCTGCGGGACTGAGCAGTTGTGAATGGGTGGCTTTTGTGACGGACAAAAGAGTGGCCTTGGGAATACGAGCCAACAGGCCTGCAGCGGGTATTGAACCAGTCTGCCGTCCATGCTCATCACAAACCGGCGTATGCAGAGAAGGGACATAGGCTCCTTCGATTTTGTGGCTCAGTAGATGGAGGAGATCAGACTTTACAGTTTTATCAAGATGTTCCAGGAGAAAGGGGATCAACTGCGGCAAGATAGGTTCTGCCTCACCCAAGAGGAACAGATCCGTGAAGGGAGCCAGGGGCTCAGGGTTCATAAATGTGGCCACCCCGCCACCAATAATCAGCGGGTCCCCCTTTCCCAGCGGAGCATCCTCTCTATCCTTGGCAAATAGCGGCAGCCCTCCTGCAAGAATCAGTCGTGCCAGATTCACATAGTCATGTTCAAAACTAATGGAATAGAAGAGGACGGGAAAATCCGTAAGAGGCCTTCCCGATTCAAAAGAGCGAAAAGGAGTATTGGAGTCGGGTGGCAGAAAAAAACGCTCGCAGACCAGCTGTTCATGATCATTGAGCAGAGAATAAACCAGCTGAAAGCCAAGGCTGGAAACCCCGACTTCGTACCGATTGGGATACAAAAGAGCAACAGGCAGACGCCCCGTCCACTTTTTCAGATAGGTGCCCCGTTCCTGCGCAAGCAACTGAGCATAGCCCGACCCCTTTTTTTGCTGTCTGATAAGCTACTCTCCACAGAAGGTCACCCTACACCTGAGACCTGACTTTTCACTAGTTCGCTTTCTTCCGCAGGTAGGTTGGCGTCTCCATATAATCCTCATCCCAGGGCTTTTGCGCATTCCGCCCCTGACCATTCTCTTCAGATGAGATCCCATGGTTTTCAAAATTATTAAAATTTGAAGAGGAGAACAGAGAAGCCCCTGCACTCTTATTGGCCGGTGCAACCTGCGTATTCTGAATAGGTTCCGGTTCCTGTACTTCGACTGTGGATGCTTCTTTTTTTGCAGGAACCTTAATCTGCACGAGTTTTTCTTTTTTAGAGACCACTTCACCAACACCGGTGGCAATCACCGTCACATGCAGTTCATCACCGAGGGCATCATCATATACGGCCCCGATAACAACTTTTGCCTCATCATCCACTTTATCATGAATGAGAGCAGAAACTTCCATAAACTCAGCCATGGTAAAGCTCTCTTCAGAGGCAGAGATATTAATAAGCAAACCGCGTGCTCCATCAATCCCGACATCTTCCAACAGTTGGTTGTCAATGGCACGTTTAGCAGCTTCTGTGGCTCTGGTTTCTCCTGCTGCTGAACCAGAACCCATAATTGCAGGCCCGACTTCACGCATCACGGTACGCAAATCGGCAAAATCGGCATTCATCATTCCCGGAACATTAATCAGATCGGTAATCCCCTTAACAGCCTGAAGAAGAACTTTGTCTGCCATGGTCAGCATATCAGAAAGTTTTGAGTTCTTCTGCATCAGGGAGAGCAGTCGGTCATTTGGCACAGTGATAATGGTATCGGCATATTTACGGAGTTGTTCCCAACCGCCTTCGGCATTACGCATACGAAACTTCCCTTCAAAATGAAAGGGTTTCGTAACAACTGCCACAGTAAGGGCACCCATTTCTTTGCTTGCTTTCGCAACAATCGGAGCCGCACCGGTACCTGTACCGCCACCTAAACCTGCGGCAACAAAGACCATATCACTACCTTTAAGACTATCTTTAATATCGTCAATGGACTCCTGCGCAGCAAGTTCTCCGGTTTCAGGGTCAGCACCTGCCCCTAGACCTTTGGTGATATTAGGACCAATCTGCAGACAGATATCCGCCTTCGACTGATTTAATGCCTGTTTGTCGGTGTTGGCAACGATAAACTCAACACCCTGCAGTCGATCAGTAACCATGGTATTAATGGCATTGCCACCACCACCACCTACCCCAATCACCTTAACAACTGCAACCCCTTCTGTTTCCGCCATTCTAAACGGCATATCCACTCCCCTATTCAAGAAATCCGTCCCTTCACAGAAACGATATATCCATAAAATCTCAGTAGATCAAGTATAGCACCTACTGATTCTCTCTGAAACATTTTTTTCCTCTCTGGAGAAAAAAATCACATGATTTTCCGAAACCAGCCTCTCATCCTTCCCATCATCGAACTATCACTGTAGCGCTTATCGATATTATGCTGCCGGCCATACATCACAAGCCCGACACCAGTCGTACATCGAGGGGTACTTACCTGCTCTACTTTGCCACCAATCTGAGCCGGAAACCCTATTCGAACCGGCAAATCAAAAATCTGTTCGGAAAGATCTACCAGGTTGGCCAATAAAGCAGTGCCACCGGTAATAACAATCCCACCATTGATTTTATTTTTCAGGCCGCAATTAATGAGATCCTGGTTAATCATCTCCAGGATTTCAACCATTCGTGCCTGCACAATATCAACCAGAACCTTCTGGGTAACTTTCCGCGGTTCTCTATCCCCGACAGTTGGCACATCCACGACATGATTGGGCTTAATAATTGAAGATATGGCACTGCCGTAATCCTCTTTTAAGCGTTCCGCATCCTGAAGAGGTGTGCGCAAGCCAACGGAGAGATCATTGGTCAGATTATGTCCGCCAAGACCGATCTCACAGGTATGGCGGATGGTTCCATCACAAAATACCGCCAGATCAGTTGTACCGCCACCGATATCAAGGAGAGCAACACCCAGTTCCATCTCATCCGGACTAAGGGTTGCATGTGCAGAAGCAATTGATTCCAGCACCATATCCGCAACTTCCAGGCCCGCTTTCTGGCAACAGGTGTAAAGATTATGCACAGCACCCATATCCGCCGTAACAATATGGACATTTGTCACAAGACGTACACCAGTCATACCCATGGGATTCTGGATACCTGTGTGATCATCAACCATGTACTCCTGGGGTAGCACATGAATAATCTGTTGATTCTCTGAGATCTTCACGGTACGGGCGGCACTGATGACCTCTGCCACATCATTTTCTCTTATTTCTCTGCCGTTAATGGCAAGAATCCCTGGGCTGTTAAAACCTTTAATATGATTCCCGGCTATTCCCACATAGACCGTAGACAAATCACAGCCCGCTGATTCTTCCGCCTGACGAACAGCCTCCCTGATCGACTTAACTGTGGCTTCAATATTTACCACGACTCCTTTTTTCAAGCCAACTGAAGGGGCTGTTCCAAATCCTATTATATTAACAGCATCATCAAAGACCTCGCCCACAATACAGCAAATCTTGGTGGTACCAATATCTAGCCCCACAACCAGCTCACCAGTTTCACGCGGCTCTTCTCTATTTTCCAGCACTATTTCCTGCCCGACTTCCATCTCATCTTCCATAATTTACCCTGTACTGCTTCGTGCTACGAGCACCTTATTGTCTTGATAATCCATACGAATATAAGCAACTTTTTCAATCAGCGAACCACTCCGACTCTTCTGATACAAAACCTTCAACACTTTCCACAACTGCGT
>JAOZKX010000078.1 GCA_029935135.1 Desulfocapsa sp. | reverse complement strand
ATGGGGCTATTCTATAAATTCCACCAAAAACGACTCTCCTGATTGTGGGTGATTTACATGCCCATCTGGATAATCTCCTGAAAATCCTCAGTGAAAATTGTCTTCTTGCCCACCTTGCTGCAGGGAATGCTTCTCTTGTCATTCTTGGTGATGCCGTGCATTCTGAGGATCCGGCACAGATGGAAGAGATGGACAGCTCCGTATTGATGATGGATTTTATTTTTAAAATGAAGTGTCAGTTTCCTGAAAATTTCTTCTATCTTCTCGGGAATCACGACAGCTTTGCTACAAAGATCAGCAAAAATGGAATCTCCCAGGGGGTGCTGATGCGCAAACGGTTGCTGGAATTGCGCGGGGAAGAGTATGTTGCCGAGATGCAGAAATGTTATGATCTGCTTCCTATGGTTTTACGAACGGACTCCTGTGCTGCCTGTCATGCTGCCCCGCCTCGAAAGAGAATTAGTCATAAAAAACTTGTGAACCTTCGTGCGTATCCAAAAATCTGTAAAGAAATTTTAACCAGCCGCCTAAAACGCTCCCATTATTTAGCGGGCTATGATAAGAGGGATGTGCGCCATTTTCGTGAAAGCCTGGGTCTTTCCAAACGGGCACCATTTGTTGTGGGCCATACGCCCCTTGATCCATTTGGCAGTTTCTGGAAAAATGCTGGCAATATTAAAGGACATCATATTATATTTAGTGGACGGCAGGATGGACCGAGTATCTTTATTCAGATCAGGAAGAAGATGATCCCCCTGACTTACCCTGCTGAACAATTGACAAAGATTATTAACGAAGTGGATTAATGCTCGGATGACAGTTCATGTCTGTGTAACTACAGTGATCAGGAGAGAATATGGTATTAAAGACAACAAGTCCCCTGGCGGGGTTGCTGCGTAAATCGCCATTTAAACCAATTCAGGAACATATGCGTACGGTGATGTCCTGTGTGATGCTGCTGCCGGCATTATTTGATGCTGTATATACGCAAAACCGGGAGGAGTTATTCAATCTGGCCAAGCAGATAGATAAACTGGAGAGTGATGCGGATGCAATAAAGTCGGATTATCGGCATAATATGCCAAAAACATTGCTGATGCCGGTGGACAGGAAGGATCTCCTCAGTCTGATCCATGAGCAGGATTCTATTTCTGACGGAATTGAAAAAATCAGTCAGATTCTTACCAATCGCGATATGGTTGTGCCGGATGCCATCAAGGGAGAATTTGATGCACTTCTGGAAGCGACAATGGAAATTTCCAGTCAGGCGATGGTCATGATTGAAGAACTTGACGAACTGGTTCATGTCGGTTTCAGCGGGAAGGAGCATGATCGGGTTGCCCTGATGATTCTGGGGGTACGAAAAAGTGAACATAATGTGGATAAGATCTTGAGAAGGGTGAACCGGGCTCTGTTTGCAGTGGAAGGTGAACTCGATCCTGTCTCGGTGATGTTCTGGTATAAAATCATCGAAGAGGTTGGCAATATCTCTGACCATGAAGAAAATATGGCAGATCGTCTGTTGTTATTTCTGTCAAAATAAAGGTCTCCAAGGTCATTTTACTGGTGTTAACTTTTTACGCATAAGAGAGAGAAAATGGAAGTTATAGCTGCATATGGAACGATTCTGCTGATTCTGGCCATTGCCTTTGGGCTCTTTATGACTTGGGGCGTTGGGGCAAATGATCTGGCAAATGCCATGGGTACTTCTGTGGGTGCCGGTGCTCTCAGTGTCAAGCAGGCAATTTGTATTGCCATTGTTTTTGAGTTTGCCGGTGCTGTTCTTGCCGGTGGTAATGTCACCAAGACGATCCGTAAGGGGATCATTGATCCCACTTCCATAATCGCTACCCCGGAAATACTTGTCTATGGTATGCTGGCAGCTCTGCTTGCTGCAGCCTGCTGGTTGTTGATTGCTTCCAGTAGAGGATGGCCGGTATCAACAACCCATTCTATTGTCGGTGCCCTTGTCGGCTTTGCCATTGTTGGTATAGGGCCTGATGCGGTGAACTGGGGAAAGATCGGCAAGATTGTTGCCAGTTGGGCGGTATCTCCGATGATTGGCGGAACCATTGCCTTTCTTCTGGTGATGTCCACCAGAAAGTTGATTTTTAACAGTGATAATCCCTTGAAGAGTGCGAAACGATATGCCCCGGTGTATATCTTTCTGGTTGGGTTTGTTATTTCTCTGGTGACCCTCTTTAAAGGTCTGAAACATCTTCATATTGAACTCTCCGGACCGCAGAGTTTTGGCCTGGCAATTCTTATTGGCCTGCTGACCAGTGGTGTCGGTTGGATTTTTGTGAGAAAAATTAAGGAAGATGTGGAGGCGGATCGGGATTTTCATTATGCCAGTGTGGAAAAGGTCTTTACTCCCATGATGCTTTTTACCGCCTGTGCCATGGCATTTGCCCATGGATCCAACGATGTTGCAAATGGTATCGGCCCCCTTGCGGCGGTGGTGAGTATTGTCACTTCCGGTGGTGAGGTCATGCAGGAATCCGAGATGCCCATCTGGATACTTATGGTTGGTGGCCTCGGTATTGTTGTGGGTCTGGTTACCCTTGGCTATAAGGTTATGCTTACGGTGGGTACTAAAATAACAGAACTCACACCTTCACGAGGCTTTTGTGCCGAACTCGCTGCTGCAAGCACGGTTGTCCTGGCTTCGCGTACGGGCCTGCCTGTTTCAACGACCCATATCCTGGTGGGAGCTGTTCTTGGAGTGGGACTTGCACGGGGCATCGGGGCATTGGATCTGCGTGTTGTGCTAAATATTATTATCTCCTGGATAGTCACCCTGCCTGCAGGGGCGGTTCTTGCCATGGTTTTCTTTTTCTTTTTGAAAGGGGTGTTTGGCTGAGAGTCGTTCAGGTCTCACTCATTGGAGACTTTGAGTAAGTACGGATGCGGTCTGCTTAACGGCCGCATCCTTTTTTTCCATCCCTGTCCTCACTTGTCCTTCTTGTAAACTGTGCCTCCTTCTAAAGAAAAACCCCGTAAGCGGGTGTACAAAAAACCGCTGAATGAAAAACATATCATCGGTTTTCTTTTTTCAATCTGTCTGCTGATAACCCTCTTTCTCGGTTGCCTCCTGCTGACCCTTTCTCTCTTAAAAATCCCGGACATAAAAGATATTTCCAGGTATCAGCCATTACAGGCATCGGAGATAATTGATCGTCATGGAAATGTGGTGCGGAGGCTGTTTGTAGAAAACCGTACCGTTGTCTCACTTGCCGAAATGGCACCGTATCTGCCCAAGGCCTTTGTCGCTTCCGAAGATGGAAACTTTTACGAGCATCCCGGTCTTGATTTTTGGTCTGTCTTTCGGGCAGCGGTTAATAATATGCGAAGTGGGCGTCGTGGTCAGGGGGGATCGACTATTACTCAGCAGGTTGCCCGTTCACTCCTCTTGACACCTGAAAAAACATATATCAGGAAACTGAAAGAGGCCATTCTTGCCTGGCGTATCGATACCCTTCTCAGCAAAGATGAGATCCTTTTTATCTATCTGAACCAGATTTATCTCGGCAGCGGCACATACGGTGTAGAGGCCGCGGCCCAGACATATTTTGGCAAGCGGGCAAAAGAGTTAAGTCTTGGTGAATGTGCTCTTCTTGCCGGGCTTCCCCAGTCCCCCAGTCGCTACTCTCCCCATACTCATATGGAGGCGGCCAGAAAAAGGCAGAGGTATGTCCTTAATCGAATGGCCATAGATGGTTATATTCAGACAGAGGAGGCGCGAGATGCATATACCAGGTCTGTCGTCCTGCGCAGCAGGAGTGAGAGAAGTGTGGCAGAAAATGGATATTTTATTCAGCTGGTTAGCAAGCAGGCCAGGAAAATTCTGGGTGTTTCCCTGAATCGTGCGGGGCTGCGGATATACACCACACTTGATTCCAGGCAACAGAAGAAGGCAGTGGCGGCCCTCAGGGATGGGGTCGAACATTCTTTTCCTGGGGAAAGTAAGGTTCAGGGAGCTGCAGTTATGCTTGATGCCTGTTCCGGCCAGGTACGAACATTGGTGGGTGGCCTTGATTTTACTAAAAGCGCCTTTGATCGAGCCACCCAGGGACGCCGTTCCGCCGGATCAGTTTTTAAACCCCTACTCTATGCAACGGCTTTTGAGAATGGTTTTACCCCGCAAAGCAGTATCGACGATGCTCCTTTTTCCATCAGGGGAAGTGAAGGGAAAAAATGGCAGCCCAGGAACTTCAGCGGCAAACACTATGGAGCAACAAGTCTGCGTGACGGGTTTGTCTATTCCCGCAATATTGTTGCCATTAAATTGCTGCAAAGGCTTGGTGTGAAGAAGGTTCAGAAGTATGCCCGGGATGTCGGCATACAAAAACCGATCACAGCAGACCTCTCGCTGGCCCTTGGGGCAACCGGTGTCTCACTCCTGGATATCAGTGCAGCCTATTCACCATTTGTCTGTCAAGGGACATATCACCCGCCACTCCTGATTACAGCCATAGAGGACAGCAACGGGAAGAGTCTCTATAAAGCGGCTGGGAAAGGTAAACAGGTCCTGCAGGGTAGCACAGCCTCCCAGGTAAAAGAGATTCTTTCTGCTGTGATCACTGAAGGAACCGGGAAACGGGCCGCAGGTCTCCTGCAGGTAAGCGGAGGGAAGACTGGTACAACCAATGAAAATAGAGATGCCTGGTTTGTCGGTTTTGCCGGCAGGAATATTGGCGGGGTCTGGGTTGGCCACGATGACAACAGCAGTCTTGGCAGTGGGAAAAACGGTGGGATGGTGGCGGCGCCAATCTGGCGTAAGTTGATGGAGCGCGATGAACTATAAAGAGATTGTCAGCAGATGTTATGCGGGGGGTGCGGCAGAGAAGGTTGAGCTGGCACATACTCTGGCCAGTGAATATGCTGCCGAATTGCTGCAGAATAATGAAATAGCACTGCAGATTGAGCTCCTGAAAACAGCTGTGCAGACCCTTGATACCCATATGGCAGCAATGGATATGGGAAAGACCTGCACCCAGTGTGCAGCAGAACCTCAAGGGGGCTGTTGTAGTGCCTATATGGGGAATGAGAATAATGATGCTCTGCAGCTGTTGATGAATATCCTGGCCGGTGTCGAGGTAAAGCTGCTCCCTTCTGATGGAGTGGAGTGTTGCTTTCTTGGTGAGAGGGGCTGCATCCTCCTTTTTAAACCGATTTTTTGTTTGAATTATCTCTGCTGGCGGATCGTGGAAAGATCAGGAAAAGAGGAGTTAACAGGTCTTGAACAGTACACAGGGAGACTGCTGGGAGCGCAGGTGGATCTGGAGCAGTTGATCATCCGCTTGTTACAGCAATAACTTTATTGGCCCAGAACTTGACCCTTTTTCTCTGCTGTTGTATCCTTAAAGTATAGCTTTATTTTCCGATTGACTGCTTCCTGGTAAAGGGAGCTGCTGTTCATTAACTCTACCAATAGAGTGATTATGAGAAAACAATCCGGATCAATTTCCCATGCTGATGAGATACACTGTCAGCCCTCAAGGGTTCTTCTTACCAGACGCCAGCTGCTCAAGTTTGCAACCATGGCAGCAGGGGCGGCAATGCTTCCCTCCTTTCTGCCGTTCTCCGGACAGGCTTCCACCGTAGAGCTAGGGCAACGGGGAACATCTGTGAAAATAAAAGGAAGTTCCAGCGGCAAAATATTTGTATCCCACGATAATGGCATCAGCTGGTCAGTTGGAGCAGATTTCGGTCCCCATTGTCCAGTAATAAGTCTTCGTCCGACTGCATCAGGGGTGTCTGCCCAAGTAGGACACAGGGGACACAGTTTCACTCTTTCTTCTGTAGATGGTAGTCAATGGATTGCATAGATTTGTAGTCAGAAAAAACTGGAGAATTTGCTAATGTCAGAACCCTTCTTGGCAGAAATCAAAATAGTCGGCTTTAATTTTGCCCCTCGAGGCTGGGCTTTCTGCGACGGTCAGTTGTTACCAATCAATCAGAACCAGTCACTCTACGCTCTCCTCGGAACTACCTACGGCGGTGATGGCAGAACCACTTTTGCCCTGCCGGATCTGCGGGGCAGGACATCGATACATGTGGGGGCGAATGGTACTGGTGGTAGTCACGCTTTAGGCTCAAAAAGCGGGCAGGAATCTCATACATTGAATAGTGCTGAAATGCCGCAGCACACCCATGCTGTGCAGGCTTCGTCTCTGGACGGTGACACCAATACCCCGGTAAATACGGTCCTCGCTTCGTCGACACAAATCTATCGGAATCCCGCAGGAACCTCATTGGTGCCAATGCATAACAATACTTTTCCAAACAGCGGCGATGACCAGTCCCATAGCAATATGCAGCCCTTTCTCGCTGTTTATTTTTGTATTGCCCTGCAGGGCCTTTTTCCCTCACGAAATTAATAAGGTAACGGCTATGTCTGAACCATTTGTTGGTGAAATAAGAATGTTTGCCGGAAATTTTGCCCCCCGTGGCTGGGCCTATTGCGATGGTCAGCTGCTGGCTGTTTCCCAGAATGATGCCCTTTTTTCCCTGTTTGGCACGAACTATGGCGGTGATGGAAGAACCACCTTTGGTCTGCCTGATATGCGTGGCAGGATTCCCATTCATGCAGGGTCCGGCCCGGGGTTAAGCTCTCGTCGTCTGGGAGAAAAGAGTGGGGCCGAGACCGTTGCCCTCAGCAGCAGCCAGATTCCTTCTCATTCCCATACAACACAAGGGTATGCAACTTCTCATAAGGCAGACAATGTTGACCCGACTGATAATGTGCCGGCATCTTCTTCGGTGAATTGTTATTCTGCAGAAGCACCGGATACAAGTATGGCGGACTTTGCCGTAAGCACTGCTGGAGCGTCTCAGTCGCACACGAATATGATGCCCTTTCTCTGTGTGCATTTTATTGTTTCCCTGGTTGGTATTTATCCTTCACGAAACTAGGTGGTGAATCATGAGTGAACCTTTTATAGCTGAAATACGGATATTTGCCGGAAACTTTGCTCCGCGCAGCTGGGCATTTTGTAATGGTGCATTGCTTCCCATCTCTCAAAACACGGCTCTTTTTTCTCTTATTGGAACAACCTATGGTGGTGATGGTCGCACTACTACGGCCTTGCCTGATCTGGAGGGACGGTCTCCCATGCATCCTGGAAACGGGCCTGGACTAACAAGCCGGAGTCTTGGAGAAAGAAGCGGGGCTGAAACGGTGACACTTTCAGAGGCACAAATGGGCTCACACAGTCACCCGGTTGCAGTAAAAGATGGTGAGGGTACCACAGCCACTCCAGATAATAATTTGTTCAGTGGGTCAGGAGTTGCGAATGCTTATCAGAGTGATGCAGCAGAAACCCTTGTGGCAATGGATGAAGACATGCTGGGAGACAGTGGCAGTAGTCAGGCACATAACAATATGCAGCCCTATCTTACCGTAAATTTTATTATTGCCCTGCAGGGGGTTTATCCCAGCAGGTCCTGATGGCGTGGAGGCCGGGAAGCAGCTGCTGCTGCGTAAAATTATTGAGAAGGATCTGCCTTTTTTACGGCTGCTCTACGGGAGTACGCGTGAAGAGGAGATGGCGCTGACGGGATGGTCTACGGAGCAGAAACAAGAGTTCCTGGATATGCAGTTTACTGCCCAGCATCAGCACTATATGCAGTACTTTGCCAGGGCAAGTTTTGATATTATAGAATTTGATGGTGAGCCTGTCGGGCGTCTTTACCTGGATCGGCGTGATGATGAGATTCGCATCGTCGATATCGCTCTCTTACCTGCATATCGGGGGAGAGGGATCGGTTCCCGGTTTCTGGGTGATATTATGACTGAGGCCAGGGATAAAAAGAGAGTGGTTCGCATTCATGTGGAGAACTTTAATCCTGCGCTCCGCTTTTATCAAAATCTCGGTTTTCGGCATATGGATACCAATGGGGTGTACC
>JAOZKX010000077.1:2961-7925 GCA_029935135.1 Desulfocapsa sp. | reverse complement strand
CCTTCACTGGAGCCTATGGTCGTAATTCCCACGGCTTGATATGTGGTGAAAAATACAGGTTTTCCAGGAAATCTTTGCTGAAGAAGCTCCTTGAAATGTTCGCATCGTTTGTAAACCGAGTCGTTTACACCTGTAATAACAAAGGCATCACATCTTTTTAGGGCAGAGACAGGTTCGCGCAGGTCTCCGCCAGGAAATACACGGCTGTTCCCGGCAAGGCTTTCTCCGCTGAAGAGCACGAGGTCAAGGTCTCTTTGTACTGATAGGTGCTGAAAGGCATCGTCAAGAATTAGTATGTTGCAGCCTAAAACATCAACAGCATGTCGACAGGGGAGAATGCGTACGATTCCTGTGAGTACTGGTATGTCTGGCAGGGAATTGGCGAGAAAAAATGGTTCATCACCAGCTGCCTTGGCATCCATCAGGATCTGCATTCCATCAGAGACTACATTCACTTTATTACCTGCAGCACCACCATATCCTCTGGAAATGATTGCCGGCTTGAATCCCTTGTCTTTTAACATCTCAGCCAGTAAACCGACAACTGGTGTTTTCCCTGTACCTCCCATGGTCAGGTTGCCAACCGAAATCACTGGAACCGTTAATCTGTAAGATTTTTTCAACCCCTTGCGGTACATGGTTTCTCTCACCTTCATAATAATACTGTAAAGGGGGCTGAAGGGACGACCAAGGAGGTATAGACTTGAAGATTTCTGTGGCATATATCTTAGGGGTGGTTACAATACAAAGACTTGATCTCAGAAAAAAGAAGTTGTTGTATTTTTGTTTTATGATAAATTTGTTTGCTTTTTTTGACTAAATTGCTAGATCACGATACTATTATTTGCAAAGAGTTTCAGCCCTATTTTGTATCATTCGTCTCTTTTTTGATACCGAACAGGGCAAATTGTTTTTTATTATATTTATGGAGATGATTATGCAGGCAGGATTAAAAATGAAAATGTTTTCCGCAGCCATTGTATTTGGGTTTGCTATGACTATTCCCGTTATCGGTACTGCTGGAGATACCATTAAACTAGGTGTGGCTGGAGCCCAAAGTGGTGATCTTGCCTCCTATGGTCTGCCGACAGTGAAGGCAGCAGAGCTGGTTGTTGCTCAATACAATGCCAAAGGCGGTATTAACGGTAAAATGGTTGAGCTCCTTATAGAAGATGATGTGTGCAAGCCAGAAGTTGCAACAAATACAGCCACCAAACTGGTTACAGATGGTGTTGATGTGGTTCTTGGACACATCTGTTCCGGTGCCACCAAAGCAGCCTTACCCATCTATAAGGAAGCAGGCATTGTGCTCATGTCTCCTTCTGCTACCAACCCTGACTTGACCCAGTCAGGTGATTATCCTAACTTTTTTAGAACCATTGCCTCTGATGATGCCCAGGCAAAAACAGAAGTGGAATTTGCTATTAATACAATTGGTGCCAAAAAAATCGCAGTTGTTCATGATAAAGGTGATTACGGTAAGGGACTTGCCGAGTTTGCCAAAAAATTTATTGAAGAATCCGGAAAGGCTGAAGTTGTTCTTTTTGAAGGCGTGACTCCCGGGGCCGTCGATTACACAGCCATCGTCCAGAAGATTAAACGAAAAGGTGCTGACGCGGTCATCTTTGGTGGTTATCACCCAGAAGCATCCAAAATCGTCTCCATGATGAAAAAGAAACGGCTGAAAATCACTTTTATTTCTGATGATGGCGTGAAAGATGATACTTTTATCAAGGTTGCTGGCAAAAATGCTGAAGGTGTTTACGCCTCCGGTCCACAGGATAACTCAGCAAATCCTATTTCTGTGGCTGCCATTGAAGCACATAAAAAAACATACAATGAAGATCCCGGCGCTTTTTATGAAAACGCCTATTCTGCTGCACTTGCGCTGTTGAATGCTGTTGAAAAAGCCGGTTCTACTGATATGGCCGCCGTTATCAAGGCACTGCAGACCGAAACCGTTGAGACTCCAGTTGGATCCATTCATTTTGACGAAAGGGGTGATGCTGTTGGTGTTGGTTTTGCTATGTATCAGGTCGTAAATGGAAAGTATGTTCCAGTGAAGTAAATACACACTATCGTTGTTTGTAAGTTGATTTTGCCTGGAACAGTCTGATTCTGTTCCAGGCTCTTCTTTTTGGTAAACTGGGTACTTATGGATTACTTTATAGAACTTTTTTTCGGCGGTTTGACCAGAGGCTCTATTTATGCCCTGATAGCACTTGGCTACACCATGGTGTACGGTATTATCGGCCTGATTAATTTTGCCCATGGCGAAATCTATATGATAGGCGCGTTCACCTCTTTTATTGTGGCCACTGTTCTTTCTATTTATGGTTTTCCACTTCTGGCCATTGTTGTGATCGCCGGACTTGCAGCGGCCGTCTGGTCCAGTGCCTATGGGTTTACAGTTGAAAAGCTTGCCTATCGCCCTTTACGTAAGGCCCCCCGACTGGCACCCCTGATCAGTGCCATCGGCATGTCTATTTTTCTGCAGAATTATGTTCTTCTCGCCCAAACTTCTGATTTCCTACCATTTCCCGAACTGATTCCTGAATTTGCCTTTATGGAGCCAGTCGCTCATGTTGTAGGGTCCTCGGATCTTGTTATCCTGATAACTACAACCCTCGTTATGGTTTCACTGACCTGTCTTATCAAATTCACAAAAATTGGTAAGGCCATGCGCGCCACGGCCCAGGATAAAACAATGGCGGTCCTTGTTGGAATTAATGTGGATCGTGTTATCTCGGCTACCTTTATTATAGGCTCTGCCCTTGCTGCAATTGGCGGCCTGCTGATTGCCTCTCACATAGGTCAGATTAACTTTTATATTGGTTTTATTGCCGGCATCAAGGCCTTTACTGCTGCAGTTCTTGGCGGTATTGGTTCTATTCCCGGTGCAGTCCTTGGCAGCCTTGTCCTTGGCCTGACAGAGAGTTTTGCCACCGGCTATGTATCCTCGGACTATGAAGATGTTTTTGCCTTTTCTCTTCTTGTTCTCATTCTTATCTTTAAACCTTCCGGACTCCTCGGCAAGGCTGAAACCAAGAAAGTATAAGAGGGGATAACTATGTTTCCTGTAAAAGAATTGAAGCGATCGTTGCTGATCTCTATCTGGTTTGCCTTCCTCACCTTTCCAATCATGGTGATTAAGGTCGATGCGATTGAGCGGACTGTAGCTTATCGATGGGATAATATGTTTTTTGTTGCTTTTGGCAGTTTTGTTATCTCCATCCTGGCCAAGGTCTTTATTCTTCGTAAAGAAAGGCGTGCCGGACTGAAAAAGGTCAAAAAAGAAATCGCCGAGCCCTTTGTGCAACGCATTTTACGAGAACCCCGATTTCTCTATCCCTTAAGTCTGGCTGTCCTTGTTTTTGCCCTGGTATTTCCCTCTATCTTTTCAACCTATCAGACCAACATTATGACCACGGCCCTTATGTATGTTGTATTGGGTCTTGGTCTGAATATTGTTGTGGGAGTGGCCGGCTTACTTGATCTCGGATATGTGGCTTTTTATGCGGTTGGAGCATACAGTTATGCCCTGTTGAATCTCCATTTTGATATGGGATTCTGGGCAGTTTTGCCAATTGGCGGACTGTTCGCTGCTTTTCTTGGAGTTTTGCTTGGTTTTCCGGTTCTTCGTCTTCGGGGTGATTATCTTGCCATTGTCACCCTCGGTTTTGGTGAGATTATTCGTCTTGTCCTCGAAAACTGGAACGCATTTTCTCAAGGGCCAAGCGGTATTGCCAATATTCCACGCCCTGGCTTTTTTGGCATGCAGATGTCGTTTGAATCTGGGATTACCTATATTTACTATATTGTGGTTGCCCTTGTGGTCTTTACAATCTTTGTAGTGAACAGACTGCAGAATTCACGACTGGGCAGGGCATGGCTTGCCCTTCGTGAGGATGAAATTGCCTGTCAGGCCATGGGGATTGATAAGACGAAAACAAAACTGATTGCCTTTAGTCTTGGCGCTTTCTGGGCCGGGCTGGTGGGTGTTATTTTTGCAGCGAAAACAACATTTGTGAATCCGGCCAGTTTCACCTTCCTTGAATCTGCAATTATTCTCTCCATTGTTGTCCTTGGTGGAATGGGTTCCATAGTGGGTGTTATTTGTGGTGCTTTGATACTTATCCTTATGCCCGAATATCTTCGTGCACTCTCTGAATATCGAATGCTTGCCTTTGGTGGAATCCTGGTGGTGATGATGGTTTTTAAGCCAGATGGAATTATCTCAAATGTTCGCAGAAGCTACCGCTTTAAAAAACAGTCACCCAAACAGGTGAATGAGTCATGAGCAAGACTATTTTAACTGTTAGTGGGCTGACTATGAATTTTGGCGGGATCAAGGCCATTGATGCAGTTGATCTTGACATTAAACAAGGGGAAATCGTCGCTCTTATTGGCCCGAATGGGGCAGGGAAGACAACTTTTTTTAACTGCCTCACTGGAATTTATACTCCAAGCTTCGGCGACATTCACCTTTCTCACCCGGATAGCGGTAAAGAGACGCGCTTAAATGGCATGAAGCCAAACAAGATTACCGAAGAAGGGATGGCACGAACCTTTCAGAATATCCGTCTTTTCCCCACCATGAGTGTGCTGGAGAATGTGATGATCGGTAGACATTGTCGTACGCATTCCCTTATTCTCGGTGCCATCTTTAGAAACCCTGCCACCAGGCGGGAAGAAGAAGAAATAATAGATATGAGTTATGATCTTCTTAAAAAAGTAGGTCTTGAAAAAGAGGTCAATGAAGAGGCGAGGAATCTGTCGTATGGAGCACAGAGGCGGTTGGAGATTGGAAGGGCACTGGCCACAGAACCGTTTCTGCTGCTGCTTGACGAACCTGCTGCTGGCATGAATCCAAAAGAAACTGAGGAACTTGTCACCCTTATTCGCAGGATTTGTAAAGAGGGGCACTCCATTCTTCTTATAGAACATGATATGAAGCTAGTTAT
>JAOZKX010000077.1:0-2951 GCA_029935135.1 Desulfocapsa sp. | reverse complement strand
AGTTTGTCAGACCGGATTTTTGTTATGGATTACGGAAAAAAGATCGCTGAAGGATCACCGGAAGATGTTCGTTCCAATCCAGCCGTTATTAAGGCATACCTTGGGGAAGATGTCGATGCTTGAATTACGAAATGTAAGTGCAGCATATGGTAATATCCAGGTATTGCATAATATTGATCTTGTCATTAACCGTGGAGAGATTATTACTCTGATCGGTGCAAACGGTGCAGGAAAATCCACAACACTTATGGCTATTTCGGGCATTGTTCCTGTTCGTTCCGGGAAGATTCTCTTTGAAGATGAGCCCATTCATAAACAGCCACCTGAAAAGCTCGTTGCCAAAGGGATATGTCAGGTTCCGGAAGGGCGGCATATTTTTCCTGAACTCACCGTGCAGGAAAATCTGGATATGGGTGCTTTTCTGCGCAACGATACTGCTGCTATTAAAGATGATCTCGACTATGTCTTTTCCCTCTTTCCAATTCTTGCTGACAGGCGTGGTCAGGATGGTGGTACGCTCAGTGGTGGTGAACAACAGATGCTTGCTATGTCCAGAGCGCTTATGGCCCGTCCTAAATTGTTGCTTCTTGATGAGCCTTCAATGGGACTTGCGCCACTTATTATTAAACAGATTTTTGAAATTGTGAAGAAGATTAACAAAGAACATAATACAACAATTTTCCTGGTGGAACAGAATGCCAACCAGGCATTGCATATTGCAGACCGTGGCTATGTAATCGAAAATGGAAAAATAGTCATTAATGACAGTGCAGAGAACTTGTTAAAGAACAGTGATATTCAAAAGGCCTACCTGGGCATTTGATCCCATGGATTTGTCTTTATAGTCCCTCAGTAAAAAGGAAGTAAGAGAATGAAAGCAGGTGTAATTGGAGTTGGTTATCTGGGGAAGTTTCATGCCCAGAAATATAGAGATATGGAAGGAGTAGATCTCATTGGCGTCGCTGATGTTGATGAAGAGCTTGTTGAAAAAATTGCTGCAGATAATAATTGTGAGGCTTTTACTGATTATCGTGAATTACTCAAAAAAGTAGATGCTGTCTCTGTTGTTGTGCCCACAATTTATCATCATCAGGTTGCCCTGGATTGTATAGAGGCAGGTGTGGATATGCTTATGGAAAAGCCTATCACCACCACGGTTGAGCAGGCAGATGAAATTATCAGTAAGGCAAAGGAAAAAGATCTGATCCTGCAGGTAGGGCATCTAGAGCGCTTTAATCCAGCGGTCCAGGCGATGGAACCGTCACTTACGGTACCTGTCTTTATAGAGAGTCAGCGTATCTCTACCTTTAAAAATCGTGGTGTTGATGTTGATGTGATTTTGGACCTTATGATCCATGACATCGATATTATATTAAATATTATCAAGTCACCCCTTGAAACCATTCATACTGTAGGGGCTCCTGTTGTGACAGATTTCACGGATATTGCCAACGCCAGGCTTATCTTTGAAAATGGGGCCACTGCAAATGTAACCGTTTCCAGGATTTCGAGAACCAATACCAGGGTCATGCGAATTTTTCAGCCTGGTGGATTTATTAATGTGGATTTTGGTAAACGTAAGGTAATGACACTGCATTTGAAAAAGGGTGAGTTTCAGGAAAATGGTATGCCCAAACAGGATATTGTGGTTCGATCATTTCCCGAGGGAGATGCATTAAATGCAGAGATCTTGCACTTTAGAGAAAACATAGCCAATCGAACAGTACCGCTGGTCTCAGGAAAAGAGGGGAGAAGGGCGCTGGATGTAGCCCTGCAGGTGATTCAGCAAATCAAGGATCATCGGAAACTTGGTGTCTATGCTGAGGATATGTTGGGGAATTAATGACAAAAAAGATAATGATCAGTGCCGGTGAGGCCTCCGGTGATCTTCATGGTGCCAGGCTTGTTAGCGCAATGCTGGCTAAGGATCCTGATCTGCATTTCAGTGGCATGGGTGGCAAAGAGCTGGCCGCCGTTGGCGTTGATGTGCTCTTTGATGCTAAAAAGATTGCTGTGGTCGGCATTGCTGAAGTTTTTTCCCATTTTCCAGATATTCTTGCAGCCAGAAAAATACTCAAAAACCATCTGCAGGCTGAACATCCTGCTTTACTTATCCTGATAGATTTCCCAGATTTCAACTTTATGCTGGCAAGATATGCCAGGAAGCTCGGCATTCCCGTTTTCTATTATATAAGTCCGCAAGTGTGGGCCTGGCGCTCCGGTCGGGTGAAGACCATGCAGAAACTTGTGGCGAAGATTGGGGTGATCCTGCCGTTTGAGGAACAGTTTTTCCGCGATCGTGGGGTTGAGGCAAAGTATGTTGGACACCCACTCCTGGACTCTGTGAAAACAAGTTGTTCTCGAGAAGAATTCTGTGCTCAGCAAAACATTCCTGTTGATAATCAAATGGTTGGTCTGCTGCCTGGCTCCAGAAAAAAAGAGATTGCGACCCTGTTGCCAATATTGCTGCAGTCTGCGGAACAGATTCAGGAGAAAAGCTCTAAAAAACTGACTTTTCTCATTCCTCTGGCTTCCACAATTAGTGAAGAAGAAATACGCCTTAATGGCCTGAGTGAGTATGAGGGTAAGCTGGATATCCGACTAATCAGGAAAAATCGATATGATATGATGGCAGCCTGTGATGCCGCTGTTGTCGTTTCAGGTACCGTCACCCTTGAACTTGCCCTTCTTGATACGCCCATGGTTGTTATTTATAAAGTCTCCAAGGGAACATATCGTATGGGGATATGGTTTATCAATAAGGATTTAAAGTATTTTTCACTTGTGAATCTAATAGCTGATGAAAAAATAGTGGAAGAACTTTCCCAGGAAGATGTCAATCCATTGCGTATTGAAGAGGAACTTGCAGCCATTCTTTTTGCCGGTCAAAAAAGAGAAAAACAGCTAGTTGGTCTGTCTAAAGTTCGACAAAGAATGGGAGTCGCTGGTGC